>JAKSPW010000008.1 GCA_024404435.1 Clostridia bacterium
GTCGGGTGTTCTTCTGCCGTTGTTCTGCATTCGGGCCGCTCCTTTCGTGTGGATTATTCCGCGCGTTCGTTCTTCTCCGCCACGAAGAAGAACGGGCTTTCGGGAGAATTTATGAGTCTTATCTGCGTGACCGAGAACTTAAAGCGCGAGAGGGAGGAAAAATACTCCGCGAGCTCTCTGCCCTCCGCCTCGCCCTCGGGGTGGCCGGGGTAGACGGCGACGAGCAGCACGCCTCCGGGAGAGATCAGCTCCGTGGCCGCTCTGACGGCGGGGAGGGTCGTGCGGCGCGCGGTGGTCAGCGCCTTGTTGCCCGAGCCGGGGAGGTATCCGAGATTGAACACACCGGCGCGGATCGGTTTTTTGATGAATTCGGCGGCTCTGTCGTGAGAGGCGCAGATCAGCCGCCAGTTGTCGGGACATCCGTTTCTCCGCAGATTCTCTCGCGTCGACTCGAGGGCCGACGGCTGGATATCGAAGGCGGTCACGCTTCCCGATTCACCTGCCGCCTTCGAGAGGAACACGGTGTCGTAGCCGTTTCCCATCGTGAAGTCGGCGAGGTCGTCTCCCTCGCGGATGTGCGAGAGGAGGAATTCTTTCTGAAGGTCAAGTAAGTCGATCATTTTTTCCTTGTAAAACAATGCGGCGCAGCCGCAATTCACGGAGCGAAGCGAGAATTCATGCCGCACCGCGGCAATTCATGCTTCACAAAGTGAAGCAATCCATCATTTTTCTTAATATTGAATTGCACTTCGTGCATGAATTGTCCGTCGGACATGAATTGAACTTCCACTTTGCGAAAGTTCATGAATTGCGCTTCGCGCATGAATTGCACCTTCGGTGCATTATGAGCCGAGGCTCTCCCTCAGCTCTTCTTCCTCTTCGTAAAGCTGCATCAGCCTGTCCTCGGTGACGGTCTTTTCGTCCGAGAGCTCCGCGGCACGCTTGTAATCCGTCGCGGCAGGGCCGAAAAGCTCGTCCTCGATGTCAACGAGGGCACTTTCAAGCTTCTCTATCTCCTTTACGACCGCCTCGAGCCGTCTTTCCGCCTTGCGCGTCTCCGCCGCGGCGGCTTTTCTCTTCAGATACTCGTCCTTCGACGAGCTGACCTCCGGCTCCGCCTCCGACACCGCGGGAGCGTCGCCGCTCATGAACGCGCGGAATCTGTCGTACGAGCCGATGAACTGCGTGCAGCCCGTCTCCGATAATGCCACGAACCTCGTGGCGAGGCGGCGCACGAAATATCTGTCGTGGGAGACGGCGATCACCGTTCCCTCGAACGCTTCGAGCGCGGCCTCAAGCGCCTCGCGCGAGCCGATGTCGAGATGGTTCGTCGGCTCGTCGAGGATGAGAAGATTCATCTTCGACAAAATCAGCTTCGCGAGCGTGAGCCGTGCTCTTTCGCCTCCGCTGAGCACCGACACGCGCTTTTCGATGTCGTCTCCGCGGAACATGAACGTCGCGAGCGTGTTCCTGATCTCCGTCTGCGTGAGATTCGGGTAAGCGTCCCAGATCTCGTCGAGAACGGTGTTTTCGGGAGTGAGATTCTGATTTTCCTGCGCGTAGTAGCCGACGGTCACGTTGTAGCCGTACTCGAGCGTGCCCTCGCTCGGGGCTCTCTGCCCCATCAGTATCCTGATGAGCGTCGATTTGCCGCATCCGTTCGGGCCGGTGATGAACATCCGGTCTCCCTTTTTGAGCATGAAGCTGAGGTCTCCGAAAAGCCGTCTGCCGGGGAATTTCACGCCGAGGCCCTTGACCTCGAGCACGTCGCTGCCGCTTTCTCCCGACGAGTCGATCGAGAAGCGGACGCTTTTCGGCAGGTCTGCGGGGCGCTCGACCTTTTCCATACGCGCGATCGCCTTTTCACGGCTCTCGGCGGCGATGATGTTGCGCTCGCGGTTCCATTTTCTCTGATTTTCGATGAACGCCTCGAGCCGCGCGATCTCCTTCTGCTGGAGGTCGTATTTCTTCTGCGCGATCTCGCGGTCACGTTTCTTTTCCTCCACGTACGCGGAGTACGGCACGCGGTAGAGCTTTGCCGTCTTGTTCTCGACGTCGAGCGTCTTGTTCGTGACGCGGTCGAGGAAATATCTGTCGTGGGAAACGACGATCACGGTCTTCTTATACGCGGCGAGGTGCTCCTCGAGCCACTCGAGAGTTTTCTCGTCGAGGTGGTTCGTCGGCTCGTCGAGAAGCAGGACGTCCGGCTCTCTTGCGAGCAGACGCGCCGTGGCGATCCTCGTTCTCTGACCGCCGCTCATCTCCGTGATGGGCAGGGAGTGATAGCTTTCGTCGAAGCCGAGTGAGGAGAGCATGCTCCGGCACTTCGACCGGAAATAAAGCCCGCCGCCGTCGGCGTATCTGCGGTTGACGGCTTCGAGCTCCGCGGAAAGACGCATCGTCGTCTCTCCGTCGGAGACTGTCTTCAGTTCGTCCTCTATCTCGCGGATCCTTTTTTCGGCGGCGAGAAGCTCGGGGAAGGCGGCGTACATCTGCTCGAGCACGCTGTCCCCCGACGAGGAGATGATGTTGAAGGTGTCGTCCTGATGCAGAAGCCCGACGGTCTTGTTTTTCGCGATGAAAACCTCTCCTCCGTCGGAGTCGTATTCTCCCGAAAGGATGCGGAGCAGAGTCGATTTGCCGCTGCCGTTTACTCCGACAACGCCGAGTCTGTCCCCGTCCTCAAGAGAGAAGGTGACGTCGTGCAGTATCGTTTCCGATCCCACGCGGAAAGCGATACCGTTTGCTGCTATGGTTGCCATATTTACCTTTCAGTTGAGTGTTGCCCCGCGTGAGCGGGAAAAAGGTGTGATATGCCTGCCCGCGGTCGTGCCGGGGCAGGCGGGAATATTATCTTTTCTGACGGTCGGCACCGGGATAGGCGAACTTGTCGCGCTTCTGAGCGGCGCGGCGGATCTCGGACGGATCGAGTGCGGTGCTCGTCGGAGCCTGCATGCGGTAGTACTCGTCGTACGCGTCCGTGCCGTGATTTCCCGCGTTCTGCGGGTTCCTCGGACGCTGTGCGGGAGCGTATCCGCCTGCGCGGTACTGCTCGGGACGGCGGGCTGCCGCCGGCATCTGTCTTGCCTGACCGTTGTTATATCCCTGAGGAGCGCCGTTTCTTTGAGAAGGATATCCCTGATTATATCCTCTGTTCACGGAAGAGCCGTAGCCGCCTCTGCCCTCGCGGGCCATTCTTCTGCGCTTTTCCTCAAGATAGAGACTGCGTCTTTCGGCCTGTTTCTTTTCTGCGTAGAGGAGCAGGCAGTATCCGCCGATCGCAATGACGGCAATGATGATGAGCAGGATGAGGATGACCTTGAGAGCCTTCGGCATTCCGCCCGACGATTTTTCTTCAGCGAAGTCCTCGGGAAGTCCCGACGACAGGAATGCGGAGATCGCCTTCGATGCGGAGAGTGCGCCCTCGGCGTACTTGCCTTCGGCGAAGCCGGGCTCAAGATAAGTATTTATGAGATTCTGAAGCTTCTCTGCAGTCAGCACGTCGGCGACCGACTCGCTCTGCACGGCGTAGTAGGTGTTCTGATCCTTGACGAGCAGGATGAGCACGCCGTTGCCGACGGACCACTCCTCGTAGAGGCCCGAGGCGTACGCCTTCGGAGACTCGCTGCCCGTGCTGTTCACGGTGCAGACCGCGATGCGGGTGTTGCGCTTCGTGTACAGATCCTCGGACGTCGCCTTGATCTGCGAGATCGTGCTCTCGTCGAGGATGCCCGCCTCGTCGCAGACGAAGTTCGTGTGGTTCGGATATGCGAACGCCGTGACGGCGAGCGTCGTGATAACGGACAGGGCGATAAGTAAAGTCAGTATTTTTTTCATCTTTTTTTCCTTCCTCACGGGGATTATTCCGCGCTCTCCGACGGCTCGTCGGAGGATTTCTCTTCTTTTTTCTTTTTCTTTCCGTCTTTTTCGGGATCGGGCTCGGGTGCGCTCTCAAGTCTGCCCGTGAGCGAGACGAGGCGGCAGAGCGCGAGCACGGCAATGGCGGCGAACATGACGTCCTCCATCACCGTCGTGATGGGAGAAGCCCCGCTCTTATAGTAAAGGATGATCCTTCCCGCACCGACGACTCCGGGAATGAGTCCGACGATCGCGGCGGCTCCCGCATGACGGGGCTCGGCGATGCCGTTTGCCAGTCTTGCCTCAAAGAGCATGAACAGCACCCACGCCGAGATCGGCACGAGAGTGAGCGTGATCTCCGGATCGTTGAGAGGAACGACCTGTATGTCAAAATAATATTTGAAGATGAGTGCCGTTCCGCAGAGCACGGGGAAGACCGACGTGACGCGGTGCAGTGTCGTCCCGCGCAGCCGCTCGGACGCGGCGCAGATGAACGGGATCGACGAGAGGAGAGCAAGGAACGGCGTCGCCTTGATGCAGAACGCGGCAAACCCGTTCACGGGATCTATCGAGTGGTCCCCGAAGCTCACGATGCCGAAGGCGATGAACATGAACGCCGTGAGGATCACGCCGAAGGTCTCCGCCTGCGAGACGGTGTCTCCGACGGCTGCCTTGCCCTTCGTCAGGAAGTAGACGGCGAGGGCAGCTGCGGCGCAGACGACGAGGGCTGCCGACGCGAGCTTTATCAGAATGCCGTCCGCGGCATAGTGGTGGAGCGCGGTATCATACTCGGCGTTGAACGCGAGCACGTAGAGGACCGCGGCGCCGGCCGCGCAGATGACGGCGAGGATGAACAGTATCCTGAGGATTTTTCTTGCGGATTCGAGTTTTGTATCAAACATAGACCGTGCCTTCCGATTTTTTGCATAGTATTCTATTCTACATTTTATTATAATACCACAAATGATCGGAAACTGCAATAGAAAATTGAAAATGACGTGCGCTTCAGGCACCGCTCCGAGACCTTTTTCACGGGGTGTGAAAAAAGGACGGAATAAAAGTCCGGGATCTGTGGCTCGTCCCGTGACGCCTCTCCGACTACATAAAGTATACCGGGAAAAGGAAAGCACAACATCGTGTGAGAGCCACTTTTTGCCCGAAAAACCGCTGTGCATATTGCACAAAAATCAGCGTAAAAATTCTACGATATTCTACGAAAATATTTTTTCAAAAGAATGGAAAAAGTATTGATTTGCCCCATTATATATGGTATAATACTGTCGTTTGATGTGCGATGATGCGGGAGGTTGCCGTGTGCCCATACTGTCAGGGCGTCACGGGTAATTTCCGCGGAGTATGTCCGAGCAAATCGGGCGCAGACAGCGCGCGAGGACGCTCCTTTGGCAGGCTTTATTGCCGGAGTCCGAACCCAACAGGATTCCGGATCAGTTAAGTCGGCAGAAGAAACGCCCGGCAGCGTGTTCGTCGCCTCAACTATCAAATCTATTATACAGGAGGCAAATCCAATGGCAGCAAGCGAAAAGATCAGAGTGAGACTCAGAAGCTACGAACATTCTCTCGTAGATGCAGCAGCGGCAAAGATCGTTGACATCGCAAAGAGAAACGGCGCAGAGGTTGCAGGTCCTATTCCGCTTCCGACTGAGAAGGAGATCGTAACGATCCTCCGCGCAGTCCACAAGTACAAGGACAGTCGCGAACAGTTCGAGCAGAGAACACACAAGAGACTCATCGAGATCAAGAAGCCGTCACAGAAGGTCGTCGAAGCCCTCATGAGCGTTGAGCTCCCCGCAGGCGTTGACATCGACCTCAAGCTGTAAGGCACAAAGACAGTTAAAATCCCGCGAAAGCGGGTTGCGTGAAAGCGCAGCCACAGACTTCCCGTACAGAGCGCAGGTCCCGCGATCGACTCCACGATCAACGGATGAGGCTTGATGGCGGCAAGGTCAAGTCGACTCTCACCGGGCGGCACCGGAAAATCCAAAGGAGCCGACCAATAACCTTATTTCAGGAGGAAAAAGATGATGAAAAAAGGAATCATCGGAAAGAAGCTGGGTATGACGCAGATCTTCGACGAGAACGGTATCGTAATTCCCGTTACCGTGATCGAAGCAGGTCCCTGCCCCATCACCCAGAAGAAGACCGTCGAGACAGACGGTTACGACGCAGTACAGCTTGCGTTTGAAGACATCCGCGAAAAGCTCGTAAACAAGCCGGCAGCAGGACACTTCAAAAAAGCAGGCGTATCCGCAAAGCGTCATCTCAAGGAGTTCCGTCTTGAGAACACAGCAGAGCTGAACGTCGGTGACGTGATAGCCGTCGATACCTTCGCCGCAGGCGACAAGGTCGACATCACAGGTATCTCCAAAGGTCACGGATACAGCGGTGCGGTCAAGAGATGGGGACACCACATTCTCAGAATGACACACGGTACAGGCCCTGTTCACCGCGAAGTCGGTTCCATGGGTGCTAACTCCAGCCCGTCCAGAGTTTACAAGAACAAGAAGATGGCTGGTCAGTACGGTAACGAACAGGTAACGGTACTCAATCTTGAAGTTGTTAAGGTTGACACGGAAAAGAACCTCATCGCAGTCAAGGGCGCAGTTCCCGGCTCGCGCGGCAACGTCGTGTTCATCCGCAACAGCGTGAAAGCATAAGCGAAGGAGGAAATTGAAATGCCGGAAATCAAAGTTGTAAATATGTCCGGAGCCGAGGTCGGCAAGATCACTCTCGCTGACAGCGTTTACGGCGTCGGTATCAACAGTGCTGTCCTCCACGCGGCAGTAAAGAATTATCTCGGAAACCAGAGACAGGGCACACAGTCCACTCTGACAAGAACGGAAGTCTCGGGCGGCGGCAAGAAGCCGTGGAGACAGAAGGGTTCGGGACGCGCAAGACAGGGCTCCACAAGAAGCCCTCAGTGGACACACGGTGGTGTGGCCCTCGGTCCGAAGCCGCGTTCATACAGAACGAAGCTCAACAAGAAGGTTCGCCGTCTCGCAATCTGCAGCGCCCTTTCTTCTAAGGTAGCAGCAGACGAAATGATCGTTGTCGACAGCATCGCAGCGACAGAGTACAAGACGAAGGTCATGGCTGATATGCTCAAGGCAATCGGCGCAGGCAAGAAGAGCCTCGTCGTCCTTCCCGAAAAGGACGAGAAGGCGATCGCAAGCCTTTCCAACATCGAAGGCGTCAAGGTCGCTCTCTACAACACGATCAACGTGTATGACATCCTGAACTGCAACACACTCGTTATCGCTCAGGACGCCGCCAAGAAAATAGAGGAGGTATATGCTGAATGAAATTCGCTCAGGATATTATAATTAAGCCTCTTATCACAGAGAAGTCGATGGACATGATCGCCGACAAGAAGTACAGCTTCAAGGTCGCGATCGATGCAACCAAGCCCGAGATCGCTCACGCGGTCGAGGAACTGTTCGGCGTCAAGGTCGCAGCAGTAAACACGATCACAATGAAGAGAAAGCCCAAGAGAGTTCGCTACGTTGAAGGCAAGACGGCAGAGTGGAAGAAAGCAATCGTTACGCTCACGGCCGACTCCAAGACGATCGCGTTCTTCGAGGGTATGAACTGATAGGAGGAAGAATAAATGGCAACTATCAAATATAAGCCGACAACACCGGCGAGAAGACAGATGTCCGTTCCTTCCTTCGAGGAAGTAACCAAGTTCACTCCCGAAAAGAGCCTTCTCGCAAAGAAGAAAAAGAATGCCGGCAGAAACAGCTACGGCAGGATCACCGTTCGTCACAAGGGCGGCGGAAACAAGCAGAAGTACCGTATCATGGACTTCAAGAGACTTGAAGACGGCGCGAAGACCGTTGTCGGTGTCGAGTATGACCCCAACAGAACGGCTTACATCGCACTCCTTCAGGACGGCGAAGGCAAGAAGAGCTACATCACGGCTCCCGTAGGCGTAACGGACGGCGACGTTCTTTACTCGGGCGCTGATGCAGACATCAAGGCCGGCAACTGCCTGCCTCTTGCAAACATCCCCGTCGGTACGTTCATCAACAGCATCGAGCTTATCCCCGGCAAGGGCGCACAGCTTGTCCGTTCCGCAGGAACACAGGCTCAGCTCATGGCAAAAGAGGGCGACATGGCTCAGGTAAGACTTCCCTCCGGTGAAGTCCGCTACATCAGAATCGACTGCAAGGCAACGATCGGCCAGATCAGCAACGTCGAGCACGACACCGTTAAGATCGGTAAAGCAGGTAAGAAGCGTCACATGGGTATCCGCCCGACAGTCCGCGGTTCAGTCATGAACCCCTGCGATCACCCTCACGGCGGTGGTGAAGGCAAGTCGCCTATCGGTCGTCCGGGCCCGGTTACTCCCTGGGGTAAGCCTGCACTCGGTCTTAAGACGCGCAACAAGAAGGCAAGAACGGACAAGTTCATTGTCAAGCGCAGAAACGCTAAGTAAGGAGGCAGCATAAATGAGCAGAAGTTTGAAGAAAGCCCCGTTTGTGGAAGCTAAGCTTTACGCAAGGATCTGCGCCATGAACGAAAAGGGTGACAAGAAGGTGCTCAAGACATGGTCAAGAGCCTCTACCATCTTCCCGGAATTCATCGGACACACGATCGCCGTTCACGACGGCCGTAAGCACGTTCCCGTATACGTTACGGAGGACATGGTAGGCCACAAGCTCGGTGAGTTTGCACCTACAAGAACGTTCAAGGGTCATGCAGGAAGCAAGACCTCCAACAACGGTAAATAATGCGAAAGGGAGAAATGATAATGGAAACAAGATCTACTCAGAAACACATCCGCATCTCCCCTCGCAAGGTTAAGATCGTTCTCGACCTCATCAGAGGAAAGAACTACGCTACGGCATGCGGCATCCTGAAGAACACTCCGAAGGCCGCTTCCGAGCACGTTCTGAAGCTCCTTAACAAGGTTGCAGCCGATGCGGAAAACAATTTCGGCATGGACAAAGAAAATCTCGTCGTATCCGAGTGCTTCGTATGCCCCGGTATGACGCTCAAGAGAATGATGCCCCGCGGCAAAGGCTCGGCAGACAGAATTCTCAAGAGAACCAGCCACATCACAATCGCACTTAAAGATAAAGAATGAGGAGGCAGTGAAAAATGGGACAGAAAGTTAATCCGCACGGCCTCAGAGTCGGCGTAATCAAGAACTGGGATTCCAGATGGTTCGCATCCGATGAAAAATTCGGCGATATCCTCGTAGCTGACTATAAGATCAGAGAATTCCTGAAGAAGAAGCTCTTCCTCGCAGGTATTCCGAAAATCGAGATCGAAAGAGACAACACGGGTAAGGTCAAGGTGTTCATCAACTGCGCTAAGCCCGGTATGGTCATCGGTCGCGGCGGCTCTGAGATCGACGGTCTCAAGGCAGAGCTCGAGGCAATCGCGGGTGCACCCGTATCAGTAAACGTCATCGAAGTAAAGCCGGTTGACATGGACGCTCAGCTCGTTGCAGAGTCCATCGCATCCCAGCTCGAAAGACGTATTTCGTTCCGCCGTGCAATGAAGCAGGCTATCGGCAGAACGATGAGACTCGGCGCAAAGGGTATCAAGGTGACCGTTTCCGGTCGTCTCGGCGGCGCCGAAATCGCAAGAACAGAGCATTATCACGAAGGTACGATCCCGCTGCAGACGATCCGTGCCGACATCGAATACGGCTTCTGGGAAGCCAATACCACTTACGGTAAGATCGGTGTCAAGGTCTGGAGCTACAAGGGCGAAGTCCTCTCCGAAGTAGCACGCACGGGCGTTCGCAACGACGACAGACGCGGTAAGCGCGGCGACAGACGCGGCGACAGACGTGACGGCGACAGAAGAGAAAGAGCTCCGCGCGGCGACAGACGCGACGACAGACGTGAAAACGCAAAGCCCGAAGGACGCGGCCGCGGCGGCAGAGTCGCAGCAGAAGCTCCGAAGGCTCCGAGAGCACCCCGTGCTCCCAAAGCAGAAGTAAAGGAGGCGAACTCTGATGTTAATGCCTAAAAGAGTAAAATACAGACGTGTACAGAGAGGTCGTCTCAAGGGTAAAGCTACCCGCGGCAACACCGTAACGTACGGCTCCTACGGCCTCGTTGCTCTCGAGCCCGCTTGGATCACATCCAACCAGATCGAGGCAGCCCGTATCGCCATGACACGTTACATCCGCCGTGGCGGACAGGTCTGGATCAAGATATTCCCTGACAAGCCGATCACCGAAAAGCCGGCTGAGACCCGAATGGGTTCAGGTAAAGGTTCACCCGAATATTGGGTAGCAGTAGTTAAACCGGGCAGAGTCCTCTTCGAAATGGACGGCGTTACGGAAGATATCGCTCGTGAGGCTATGCGTCTTGCATCTCACAAGCTCCCGATCAAGTGCCGCTTCGTCTCGAAAGAGCAGCTCGACAATGAAGTGGAGGGATAAGCTGTGAAAGCAACAGAACTCAGAAATAAATCAGGCGAAGAGCTCGAAAAGATGCTGAAGGACCTCAAAGAGGAACTCTTCAACCTTCGTTTCCAGCACGCCATCAACCAGCTTGACAACCCCCACAAGATCTCCGACACAAAGAAAGAGATCGCCCGCGTGATGACTGTCATCACCGAGAAGAACGCCTGAAGGGGGATTAAAAGATGGAAAACATTGAACGTAACCTTAGAAAGACCAGAGTGGGCAAGGTCATCAGCAATAAGATGAACAAGACGATCGTCGTCGCTATCGAGGACAACGTAAAGCACCCCGACTACGGCAAGATCATCAAGAGAACCGTTAAGCTTCACGCACATGACGAAAACGGCGAATGCTCCATCGGTGATAAGGTAGAAGTTATGGAGACAAGACCTCTCTCCAAGACGAAGAGATGGAGACTTGTCAAAGTCATCGAGAAAGCAAAATAATCCGCTGCCTGCGAAAAGCAGGACCCGACGGACACGTCAAAGAACGTGCCAATAATATAAAGGAGGATAACTGCAGTGATCCAGCAGCAGTCATTAATGAAGGTTGCCGACAACACGGGCGCAAAAGAGCTTATGTGCATCAGAGTGCTCGGCGGCACCGGCAGACGCTACGGCAACATCGGTGATGTTGTAGTCTGTGCCGTTAAAAAGGCAACACCCGGCGGCGTCGTTAAAAAAGGCGACGTTGTCAAAGCCGTTATCGTCAGAAGCAGAAAGGGCATCCGCAGACAGGACGGCTCGTACATCAAATTCGACGAGAACGCAGCAGTAATTATCAATGAAGACAAGAACCCGAAGGGTACGCGTATCTTTGGGCCTGTTGCCCGCGAGCTTCGTGAGCACGAGTACACCAAGATCCTCTCCCTTGCACCGGAAGTTCTGTGACGGAGGAAGACGAGATGAAAAAGATGCACGTTAAAACAGGTGACACCGTAATCGTTATCTCCGGCGATGACAAGGGCAAGACCGGTAAGGTTCTTGAGACTTCTCCGAAGGAAGGAAAAGTCATCGTTGAGGGAATCAACATCGTTAAGAAGCACGTAAGACCGAGACCTCCGGAAGAAAACGGCGGTATCGTAGACGTCGAAGGTGCTATGTACGCTTCCAAGGTCGAGCTTTACTGCAGCAGCTGCAAGGCAGCACGCCGCGCAAAGGTAAAGGTCGACGGAGACAAGAAGATCCGCGTTTGCGCTAAATGCGGAAAAGAATTTTGATTGAGGAGGTAGCATACAATGGCAAGATTACTCGATATGTATAAGGCTGACGTTGCTCCCGCACTCATGAAGAAATTCGAGTACAAGAGCGTCATGCAGATCCCGAAGCTCGATAAGGTCGTCCTTAACATCGGCGCGGGCGAAGCAAAAGAAAACACGAAGGTCATCGACGCTATCATCGACGACCTCGGACAGATCACCGGCCAGAAGGCTGTTCCGACGTACGCAAGAAAGTCCGTTGCTAACTTCAAGCTCCGTCAGGGCATGAAGATCGGTGCAAAGGTCACTCTCCGCGGCGAGCGCATGTATGAGTTTGTCGACAAGCTCTTCAACTTCGCTCTTCCCAGAGTCCGTGACTTCAAGGGCATCAACCCCGATGCATTCGACGGCAGAGGAAACTATGCGCTCGGCCTCAAAGAGCAGCTGATTTTCCCTGAGATCGACTACGAAAAGGTCGACAAGATCCGCGGTATGGACATCATCTTCGTTACCACGGGCAAGACCGATGAAGAAGCAAAAGAGCTCCTCACACTTCTGGGCGCTCCGTTTGCTAAGTAATTGAAAGGATTAGGGACAAAATGGCAAAGAAAGCTATGATCAACAAGCAGCAGAGAGAGCAGAAATTCTCCACGAGAGAATACAACCGCTGCAAGATCTGCGGCAGACCTCATGCTTACCTCCGCAAATACGGAATTTGCCGTATCTGCTTCAGAGAGCTTGCTTACAAGGGCGAGATCCCGGGCGTAAGAAAAGCTTCGTGGTAATCGAAGGTTAAACCGTACAAACTCCGCTTCGCGGATTTGTAATATCCACTTTCGGACGCGGTGTCACTTTCAACCGCGCTCCGAAGGTCCGCATCAAAAGGAAACGGCAGCTGACCCAAAGCCGTTTAACCGTTGATGAGCGGCCGTTCTCCACTACAATACTACCAAAGAACGGCAGCAAGAAATTATACTTGCATGACAGGAGGAAAAAATTATGCAGATTTCAGACGTTATTGCGGATATGCTGACAAGAATCAGAAACGCAAGCAACGCAAAGCACGAAAGCGTTGACATTCCCGCTTCCAACATGAAGAAGGCTATCGCCGATATTCTTCAGAGAGAGGGATATATCAAGGGCGTGCAGATCATCGAAGACGGTAAGCAGGGCATCATCAGAGTTACTCTGAAGTATGAAGCAGGCAAGCAGAAGGTCATCCACGGCCTCCGCCGCGTTTCGAAGCCCGGTCTCCGTATCTACTCAAACTGCGAGGAGATGCCCAAGGTCATGAACGGCCTCGGAATCGCAATCGTATCGACATCTAAAGGCATTATGACCGACAAGGAAGCCCGCAAGGCCAACGTCGGCGGCGAGATCCTCGCCTTTGTCTGGTAATTAAGGAGGGTAAAGACAATGTCAAGAATAGGCAGAAATCCTATCACAGTACCCGCCGGTGTTACTGTAGATGTGAATGAAAACAACGTTGTTACAGTCAAGGGCGCAAAGGGAACTCTCACATATACGGCTCCCGCAGCCATGACGGTAAAGGTCGACGGTAACGTAGTTACGGTCAGCCGTCCGAATGACGAGAAGGAAAACCGCTCTCTCCACGGACTTACACGTACTCTGATCTCCAACATGGTGGTCGGCGTCTCCGAGGGCTACTCGAAGAAGCTCGAGATCGTCGGTGTCGGTTACAGAGCAGCTAAGGAAGGCAAGAAGCTCGTTCTTAACCTCGGTCATTCTCACCCGATCTACTTTGAGGAGACGGCAGAAGTTACGTTCGACGTACCGGATGCCAACACCATCATCGTAAAGAGCGCAGACAAGCAGGTCTGCGGTCAGGTCGCAGCAAATATCCGTTCCAAGAGACCTCCGGAACCGTATCACGGCAAGGGTGTCAAGTATGAAGGCGAGCGTATCCGCCGTAAGGCCGGAAAAGCCGGTAAATAATGAAAGGAGACGTTTGACATGGTATCTAAGAAGGATAAGAACATTCAGCGCCTTAAGAGACACATTCGTGTCCGCGCTAAGATCTCCGGAACGACCGAGCGTCCCCGTCTCGCCGTTTACCGCTCCAACGCGCACATCCGCGCTCAGATCATTGACGACGTTAAGGGCGTAACGCTTTGCGCAGCAGCCTCTAACGAAAAGGGCTTTGACGGAATCGGAAGCAACAAGGAAGCAGCAAAACTCGTCGGTAAGAAAATCGCAGAACGCGCAGCCGAAAAGGGCATCACAGAAGTCGTTTTCGACCGTGGCGGCTACGTATATCACGGACGTGTATCGGAACTCGCTGAAGGCGCTCGTGAGGGCGGCCTCAAGTTCTGAGTTTCGGTTTGTACACTGGTCAGGCAACTGACCTCATCAAGGAAAATTTGAAAGGAAAAGTCATTATTATGGCAAGAAATTTCGATCCCAACGGGCTTGAGCTCCAGGAAAAGCTCGTTGTTGTGAACCGTGTTTCCAAGACTGTAAAAGGCGGACGTATCGCTCGTTTCGCAGCCCTCATGGTTGTAGGCGACGGCAACGGTCACGTAGGCTACGGTCTCGGTAAGGCAGCCGAAGTTCCCGAAGCGATCCGCAAGGGAATCGAGGACGCTAAAAAGAATATGATCGAGGTATCTCTCAAGGATACGACGATCCCCCACCAGGTCCTCGGACAGTTCGGTGCAGGCTCCGTTCTGCTTAAGCCGGCTGCAAAAGGTACCGGTATCATCGCCGGCAAGACGGTCCGTGTGGTCCTCGAACTCGCCGGAATCAAGAACATCAGAAGTAAGTGCCTTCGTTCCAACAACCCCGTAAACGTTGTAAAGGCTACATTCGAAGGTCTTAAGTCTCTCCGCACTGCCGAGCAGGTCGCAAAGACCCGTGGCATAAGCGTTGAACAGCTCTGAGGAGGTACATGATGGAAAAAGTCAAGGTTACACTCGTAAAGAGCCTGATCGCGGCAAAGCCGAATCAGAAAGCAACAGCAGCGTCCCTCGGACTCCGCAAGATCGGTGACGTAAACGTTCACGATGCAGGTCCGGTGCTCGACGGCAAGGTAAAGGTGCTCAGACACCTCGTAACAGTGGAGAAGGCGTAAGCCCCTCCGACAAGACTAAAATTTATAAGGAGGATCAAGAATGAAGCTCCATGAACTTTCACCGGCTCCCGGCTCTGCAAAGCAGGCTTGGCGTCGCGGCAGAGGTCCCGGATCCGGCAACGGTAAGACAGCCGGCAAGGGCCACAAGGGACAGAATGCCCGTTCGGGCGGCGGTGTACGCCCCGGATTTGAGGGCGGTCAGCTCCCGCTGTACAGAAAACTTCCGAAGAGAGGCTTCAAAAACAGATTTGCTAAGGTCTACACGATCGTTAACGTGGCTGACCTCAACCGTTTCAACGACGGCGATAAGGTAAATCTTGAAGTTCTCATGGAAGCCGGCATCGTTCGTCGTGAACTCGACGGTCTCAAGGTGCTCGGCAACGGCGAAATCACCAAAAAAATAACCGTTGAGGCTAAGGTCTTCTCTGCTACGGCAAAAGAAAAGATCGAAGCTGCAGGCGGCTCGGTTGAGGTGATCTAAGTGTTTGAAACGATAAGAAATGCATGGAAACTTGCCGATCTCAGAAAGAAGATCATCTACACACTGATCATCATCTTTATCTACAGAATCGGTACAGCGCTCCCCATTCCGTATCTTGACGGCGCACTTCTTCAGAACGCATCTCTTCAGGCAGACGGTTCCGTTTTCCAGTACCTGAATATCCTTTCCGGTAACGCTTTCTCAAACGGAACGCTGTTCGCACTCGGTATCAACCCGTACATCACGGCATCCATCGTGCTGCAGCTCCTCTGCGTTGCGATCCCCGCCCTTGAGAGACTCTCCAAGGAAGGCGAGGAAGGCAGGAAGAAGATCAACCAGCTTACCAGATACATCACTGTCGGCCTCGGTCTGCTGACCGCTTTCGGTTACTACAGACTCCTCTCGTCCTACGGTGTAATCACCGAGACGGGCTTCTTCCCGGCAGTCGTGATCATCGCCTGCTACTGCGCAGGCTCCGCACTCGTGATGTGGATCGCTGAAAAGATCAATGAGAACGGTATCGGAAACGGTATCTCCATCATCCTTTTTGCGAACATCATCTCGCGTCTCCCCAGCATGGTCCTTTCCCTTATCAAGATGGTAACGGGCAAGTTCCCGTCTGAGACGGACGCAGCTACGGGCGCAGCTCTCAGCTACTTCCCCTGGTGGGCAGGCGTCATCATCGCAGTCGTTGCAGTTATCGTTGCGATCGCAATGGTAGCGTTCAGCGTCTGGATGACGAACAGTGAGAGAAAGCTCCCGATCCAGTATGCAAAGAAGGTCGTCGGCAGAAAGATGTACGGCGGTCAGAGCTCCAACCTGCCCATTAAGGTCAACATGGTCGGTGTCATGCCCATCATCTTCGCCAACTCCATCATCACCATCCCCGCAACGATCGACATGTTCGTCCGCGGCAACGGCAAGGTGTGGAGATTCCTCGTGGACAAGGTCTTCTCAAGCGGAAGCCTCCTCTACGCTCTTCTGACGCTCGTACTCCTCGTAGCGTTCGCATACTTCTATATTGCGATCTCCTTCAACCCCGTTGAAGTCGCAAACAACATCAAGAATCAGGGCGGATTTATCCCCGGCATCAGACCCGGCCGTCCGACGTCTGACTACATCTCAAAGGTTCTCTCCAGAATCACGTTCATCGGTGCAATCCTTCTTGCAGTCGTTGCAATTCTCCCGCTTCTCGTGAACATCTTCTCGGGCGGCAGATTCGCATCCCTCGCATTCGGAGGATCTTCAGTCATCATCGTCGTCGGTGTCGTTCTTGAAACGATCCGCGAGATCGAAGCTCAGATGACTATGAGACACTACAAGAGCTTCCTCGATTACGCCATTCTTAACGTTGAGGGAAAGCTTGCAGGCGCCCTGCTGAGGAGCGCACCAGCCAATACCGTGTGTAAAACCGGAGATATCTTCAATCTTTTTCGCATGGACCCACTTGCCCTCTTCAGGGATG
>JAKSPW010000080.1 GCA_024404435.1 Clostridia bacterium
GGTGCAATCATAACGGAGCGTGCTTATGCGGTCCCCGGTGTCGGTAACCTTCTGACAACGGCTATCAACAAGCACGACAACGGCGTCATCGTCGCCTGCACGGTCTTCTATACGGCACTTTCGATTCTGTCGCTTATCCTCGGAGACCTCCTGCTCGCGAAGTATGACCCGAGAATCTCGCTATCTAAGGATAAAGGAGGCGGAAGATAATGGATAACGTCAAAAACGTACCGGAAGTCAACGAAGACGAGCTCTTTGAGTTTGTCGAGCAGGACGTAAATTCATCCGAAAAGATCATCGCTCCGCGTTACTCCTACTGGAAATCCGTTTTCCGTGTGTTCTTCAGGAAGAAGAGCAACATAGTACTCATCATACTGTTCGCTCTCATCCTTCTCGTCTCGTTTATCGTTCCGCTGTTCTGCAAATACGATCCCGTCGAGAACGTTGCGAACGCAAAGACGTACAGCCTCAGCCCCATCGAAGCATGGAATTTCTTCGGATTCTCTCCGAAGTGGCTGCTCGGTACCGGCGCACTCGGAAACTCCATTTTCTACGGTATCATAGCATCCGCCCGCACTTCCCTGCTTCTCGCGATAATCTGTGCGGCGATCAACATGACGGTCGGTATCATAATGGGTGCCGTCTGGGGTTACTCCAAGACGCTTGACCCGGTCCTTCTGTTCATCTATAACGTCGTGGCAAACGTACCGTACATCCTTCTTATCACGGTGCTCGTCTACATAATCGGCTCCGGCTTCGGCAGCTTCGTCTTCGCGCTGACCGTCACCGGCTGGCTCGGTATAGCATACTTCTTCCGCACACAGGTCATGGTCATCCGCGACAGAGAGTATTCGCTGGCGTCGAGATGTCTCGGTACTCCCGTACCGCGCATCATCACGAAGAACATCCTCCCGTTCCTCACGTCGGTCATAGTTACTTTCCTCGCAACCGAGCTTCCCTCTTACATTTCAATGGAAGTTTTCCTGTCCTACATCGGTGCGGGCCTCAGCGCAAAGGTGCCGTCTCTCGGCCGTATGATCCAGAGCGCACAGGGCGTGTTCCTTACACGTCCGTGGGAGTTCTGGCCGCCGGTATTCGTCGCCGCCGCTATCACGATCATCCTTTACGTGCTCGGTCAGAACCTTGCTGACGCATCTGACCCGAGAACGCATATGTAATAACGAGGTGGAACATGAGTAATGAAGAAAAGAAAGTTCTGCTCTCGTTAAAGAACGTTGACGTCAAGTTCAACGTTCGAGGCAGAATCCTGTCTGCTATCAGAAACGTATCGCTCGATATTTACGAAAACGAGTCTCTTGCGATCGTCGGTGAATCGGGCTCCGGTAAGTCGGTCCTCACCAAGACCTTCGCGGGAATGCTTGATTCCAACGGCTTTATCTCGAACGGCGAGATCATCTTCTCGGATGACGAAATCTCCAAGACCGACGTTAAGCTGACAAGCAGAAACAAAAAGACTTTCAACCGTGTGCTCAAAATGCTCAATGAGAATTCCGTTCTCGAACGCGGTGCCGCCGAATTCAACGCCATCGCCGAAAAGAAGCTTGAGACAGAGCACGCAAGATCCCTCTCCTTTGACGAGGAGCAGGATTTCAAGGACAAGCTCAAGGAGCTTGACGACGATATCGTCGACCTGACGAACCGCCTGTGGTCCCTCGACAAGAAGAACGCCGAAGACGCTGCCGAAATGAAGCAGATCACGGCAAAGATCGGCGCTCTTGAAGAAGAAGTCAAGAAGGTCAATGCCGAAAAGAAGGCTCTGTCCGACGGAAGAATGAAGGCTTACGACTCCGACAAGGAGCGCGTGAAAGCCGACAAAAAAACGATCGAAGAGCTTACCGAAAGACGCAAAGAGAAGATCGCAAAGGCCGACGATGAGTCGAATCCTTACGGTCTCAGAAGCGACGTTATAAGCAGAAACGAAAAGATCGCTTATGAAGTCCTTCTCTCGATCGCCCGCTACCCTCTGAAGAATCAGAATTCGTTCATCAGAAAGCTTACCAAGGCATTCAAGCTCGCGATGAGTCAGGGACTCGATCTGAACGATGAAAAGACACTGAACGACATCTTTGAAGTCGTCGCATTCAGAGTTGAATTCCGTTCACTCGACGAGGAAAACGAGATCGTTCACGGCTACGCCATCATCGACTGCGCAAAGGTCAAGTATACAAACGACTGGCAGCAGATCAGAGGACGCCGTATCGCCACGGTCTTCCAGGACCCGATGACCTCCCTCAACCCCGTCATCACGATCGGCAAGCAGATCATGACCGTCATCCTGAAGCACCAGAAGTGCTCTCAGGCAGAGGCAAAGAAACGTACTCTCGACATCATGAGCAAGGTCGGTATTTCCGATCCCGAGAAGCGTTTCGACGACTACCCGTTCGAGTATTCCGGCGGTATGCGTCAGCGTATCGTTATCGCGATCGCGCTTTCCTGCCAGCCTAAGATCCTCATCTGCGACGAGCCGACTACCGCTCTTGACGTTACCATTCAGGCACAGATCATCAGACTTATCAAGGATCTGCAGCATGAGCTCGGATTCACGACCGTTTACATCACTCACGACCTCGGCGTCGTTGCAAACGTTGCCGAAAGAGTTGCGGTTCTGTACGGCGGTCAGATAGTCGAAGTCGGCACTGTCGAAGAGATCTTCTACGACCCGCGTCATCCTTATACGTGGGCGCTCCTCTCTTCCCTTCCGCAGATCGCCGAAAAAGGTACCGATCTCTTCTCGATCCCCGGAACGCCTCCGTCACTTTACAACAAAATCGTCGGAGACGCTTTCGCACCGCGTAACCAGTACGCGATGGCGATCGACCACGTGAAGGAACCGCCCGTGTTCCACGTATCGGATACGCACTGGGCAAAGACGTGGCTGCTCGACCCGAGAGCTCCGAAGTGCGAGGCTCCCGAGACGATCCAGAACCTTCACGAAAAAATGCTCAAGAATTACGTTGATTACGGTGAATAAGGAGGCAGCGAATGGATAATAACGATAAGAAAGTTCTGTTATCCATACAGAACCTTGACGTTGTCTTCGGTCACGGCAAGAAAGCCTTCAAGGCCGTCAATAACGTAAGCTTTGACATCTACAAAGGTGAAACTCTCTCTCTCGTCGGCGAGTCCGGATCCGGTAAAACCACGATCGGACGTGCCATCGTCAGGATCAATCCCTGCTCTGCAGGTGCGATCTACTACGACGGCAAGAAGATCTCCGGCAAGCTCTCGAGAAAAGAAGACCGCGAGGTCATCCGCAAGATCCAGATGATCTTCCAGGACCCCGCAGCTTCTCTGAACGAGCGCGCCACGATCGACTACATCATCTCCGAGGGACTTTATAACTTCCACCTTTACAAGGATGAAAAGGACAGGATCGCGAAGGTCGAAAAGATCACGCGCGACGTCGGTCTTCTCCCCGAGCATCTGACACGTTACCCGCACGAGTTCTCGGGCGGTCAGCGTCAGCGTGCGGGCCTTGCACGTTCGATCGTCATGGAGCCCGAGTTCATCATCGCCGATGAGCCTATCTCCGCTCTTGACGTTTCCATCAGAGCACAGGTCCTCAATCTGCTCAAGAAGTTCCAGGATGAACGCGGTCTGACATATCTGTTCATCGCTCACGACCTTTCGATCGTCCGCTTTATCAGCGACAGAATCGTCGTCATCTACAAGGGACAGATCATGGAGATCGCTGAGACGGAAGAGCTCTTCCACTACCCTCTCCACCCGTACACGAGATCGCTTATGTCCGCTATCCCCGTTCCCGACCCGAAGATCGAAAAAGAGAAAAAACTCTTCGTATACGATCCGTCGATCCACGACTACTCCACGGAGCAGCCTGAGCTCGTCGACATCGGCAACGGACACATGGTATTCGGAAATGCGGCAGAGATCGAAAAGTACAAAAAGGTACGTTTCGGAGAATAATTTAATCAGGAGAATAATAACTAATCGCTCACGCGATTAGTTATTATTGTATAAAGATGGATCAATCAGAAAACAAGACTTCCGGAAAGCACGTCAAGCTTCGGATCGTCCTATTTGCGCTTGCGGTCATCATCGCGATAGGTGCGTTTACTTACGGAATCGTTCAGATCGGCCACAAGGACGAGGGATATTACACGATCGAGACCGTAACCTACGAGGACGCTATGACGTACGGAAACGACGTCACGCTCGAGTACTACTGTGAGGGCGGCAGCAACGCCATCAAGGAGACACTTAACGAGCTGAAGGAGCTTTGGAGTGTAAACCTCGTGCGTGCGTATAAATTGCTCGATACGGAAAACACCTACGAGGGATTTGTTAATCTCAAAACGATAAACGACAGTCTCGGTAAAGAGATCGAAGTCAGCGAAGAGCTTCTCGGTATTCTCGTCGATGCATGGGACAGAACGAACGAGGAAAAGGGCTTCAACATGTTCGCCGGTGCGTTGAACGACAAGTGGCAGACGCTTCTCATGATCGACGATCCCGCGGAGTTCGATCCGATGTTCAACGAGGATGAGGCAGAGCGCATCTCTTCTCTTGCCGCGATGACGTCAGACCTTTCTCACTTTACTTTTAAGGTCACGGACAAGTCTGCCGGAAAAATTATCGTAGACGCGGACAAAGAGTACAAGGATTTTCTGAAATCTTGCGAATACGAGGGGCCGATACTCGACCTTGGGCTTCTGCACGACGCATACGTGGCGAAGATCGCGCGTGACAGTCTCAATAAGACCGAGTATACGAACGGTTATATCGTGACGAAGAGCGGTATTACCGTTTCGCTTGCAACTCACAAGTCCGGTGAATACTGCCTCTATGCAAACGGCGAGGCTCCGCATGAAGCGGCGGCGCTCCCCGTCACGACGGATTCCGTGTGCAGTCTGTTCAGGGCGTTCCCTCTCACGGACGGTGCGCTCGGGTTCTACTCTCCCGACGGAAATACGCTGAGACACCCGTATTTCATTACGTCTACGGGCGGATTTGCGGATATCATCGCGTCTGCGATCGTCGTGACGGACGATCCCGTGGAAGCGGTTTACGCAAACATCATACTGAATCAGTTCACGGATGCAGCGTCCATTGAGAAGTTCGTGAATGAAAGCGATATGATGATTGCCTTTACCCTTCAAGACGGCTCTGACGGTGTTCTGTGCAACGATAAGGCACAGGGCAGCATCAGAATACTGTCAAAATAAAATACGCAAAAAACAAGCCGCAAAAGCGGCTTGTTTTATTCTATCCTGTATTCGGTTATCACGCACGGTTCAGCGTATTCGGAGCAGACGGCGCGGCAGTATCCGTCGTCGGTAACGCTGACCTTAACGTAATACGTTTCGGGTGCGGCGTCCTGCAATACCCTGCCGTTTTCAAACGTAAACGAATCGAGCGGAAGCTTCAGTCCGAGCCCTATCGCCTTGGAAAAGCTCTCCTTCATCGTCCAGATACGGTAGAATTCGGTCTGGCTGTCGTCGGAAACGGCGATTATTTTATATTCTTCTTCCGTAAAGAAGCGTTTTGCGATCTTAATGTCTATTTCTTCGATCTTTTCGACGTCGCAGCCGACCGGTCTGTCGGACACGGCGCACAGCACTTTTTCGTCACTGTGCGAAAGGTTGAAATGCAGTCCCGAGCCGGGTATTGACGGCTTTCCGTTTTCGTCGACGGTAATTATTACTTCGTCGTAGTCGATCCCATGGTCGGCAAGAGCCTTTTTCAAGAGAAGCCCCGCAGCGAGTGAGAGTCTTTTATCACGTTTTCGCCGCAGCTTTTCGATCTTTTTTCTGCGCGAAGGCTTAACCTCGCGAAGAAGCCTCTCAAAAAGATCAGCGTCACAAAGCGGCGCGGTATCTGTTTCATATACTGAAAGCATATCAATTCTCCGTTAAGAAGCACAACAGTCTGTCCTTATAGTCGGGTGCTTCGTCGTACACGGCGTGGCCGTAGTCATTGTAGATATACGGGATGACAACGAGTCTTGCGGCGGTGTCGTACGACGCGTCAACCGACAGAACGCGGTCGTCTTCTGCCCCTATCACGAGAGACGGACATTTCACAAAGGACAAAGCGTCTCCCGCGTCAAAGCGTTCCGTCGCCTCGGCAAGGATCAAAAAGCGCCTTGATTCGTCCTTTATTCCGACGTTTTCAAGTAAACGGAATACGCGCTCGTTTGTTTCGTACAAATGCTGCGAATAAATCGTCCGGAAC
>JAKSPW010000081.1 GCA_024404435.1 Clostridia bacterium
GTTGACATACTTCGGCGAGAGGACACTCCGCACTGCGCGGAGAGCGGGCGATGCAGTATTCTCTGCCGAACATTACGATGCGGTGGCAGAGGTCGGACTGCTTCTCTCTCGGTATCTCTTTTTCCATTGTTTTCTCGGTAAACAGCGGATCTTTTTTGCTTTCGTCATAGTAGCCGAGCCTTCCGCAGATGCGGATGCAGTGCGTGTCGGCGACGATGCCGCCGTCGTGAAAGACGTCGCCCATCACGAGGTTGGCGATCTTTCTGCCGACTCCGGGCAGACGGAGCAGGTCATCCATGTTGTCGGGCACTTTCCCGCCGAACTCGTCGACTATCATCCCCGACGCGTCGAGGACACTCTGCGCTTTCGTATGGAAAAGCCCGCACGGGCGGATGATCTCTTCGATCTCTCCGACCGTTCCCGCGGCGAGAGAATATACGTCGGGAAAGCGCTCGAAGAGAGGCTTTGTCACGATATTCACACGCTCGTCGGTGCACTGTGCCGAAAGGCGTGCCGCGACGAGCAGCCGCCACGGATCTCCCTCGTATTCGAGCGAGCAGACCGCGTCGGGATAGAGTTCTTCAAGTGCGGCGATGATCCTTTCGGTATTCTTTTTGCTTACCATCAGTCCTCACCTCCGTCGTCTTCGATCCGGTTTTCACCCTCGGTGAAGCCGATGTCGATCCCGTCTTCTTCGTCGGAGCTTTCACCGTCGAAGCCGAAGTAGAAGTTGAACAGTTCCTTTACGGCGACGCCGGCGTTCGAGCCCGTGTTGCCCTGCTCGATGACGCAGGTCGCGACGATCTCGGGATTGTCGAACGGAGCGAACGCGGTGAATACGGCGTTATCGCTCTTCAGCTTCGAGACCTGAGCCGTACCCGTTTTACCGCCGATGGCGATCGGATAATCCTCGAAGACCTCGGAAGCCGAACCGTTTTCGATAACGTCCTTCATTCCGTTCATGACGATGTCGGTGACACCGCTCTTTATTTTCGTTTTCTCGACGATCTCCGCCTCTTTGACGTACGACGGCTCGTCGCTGCCGAAGGGTCTGACCTCCTTGAGGATGTGAGCGCTGTACCTCGTGCCGTCGTTGATAAGCGTCGAGATGTAGACGCTCATCTGCAGAGGCGTGAAGAGGTGGTCGGACTGACCGATCGCAGCCTGCAGCGTGTCGCCGGGCGCCCACTCGTCGAGTCCGTTGTCGTTTCTGTAATCGGGGCCCGCAAGGACTCCCGTCTTTTCGGGAAGCTCGATCCCGGTCGGCTGACCGAGCCCGAAATGCTTCATGTATTCGTCGAGTTTCTCGATCGTCAGCCGTCTGCCGACGTCGTAGAAGAAGAAGTTGCAGGATTCCTGGATCGCTTCGGTTATGGCGATGGGGCCGTGGTGTCCGCCGTACATGAGGTGGATCCAGCATTCGGGAGAGTAGCCCTGACCGCTCGGGCCCGCATAGTAGTCATAGACGCCCGTGCAGTTGACGGTCTCCCACTCGTCGACCGTTCCCGAGTCGAGCGCCGCGACGGCGACGCCGGGCTTGAAGGTCGAGCCGGGAGCATAAGTGCCGCTCAGCGCCCTGTTGAGCATCGGCGCAGTCTCGTCTTCACTCAGATAAACGCTGTCCTCGACGAAGGTCGAGAGGTCGTAGGTCGGGTACGAAGCAAGCGCAAGCACCTCGTTCGTCTTCGGATCGAGTGCCGTCAGAGCGCCCGCCTTCGAGTCCTCACCGTAGAGGTGGATGCCCGATTCCGCAGCCTTCTCGTGGATGTATTCGATGTTGTAGGCGAGAGCCTCCTCCGCCTTGATCTGCATGTCGATGTCTATCGTCAGATATACGTCCTCGCCGGCGGTCGGTTCCTTCGTGATCTCGGCGCTCAGGGTGTTGCCGTTGCTGTCTTCGACGACGGTCATCTCGCCGTCCGCGCCGTGCAGGTATTCTTCAAACGACTGCTCGACTCCGGACGTTCCGACGACGGCGTCGAGCGGGTAACCGAGCTCGGTGTAGTAATCCGCGGAGCCCTCCGGTATCTTTCCGACACGCCCGAGCAGGTGCGAGGCGTAGCCGTGATAGAAATACACTCTTTCGTACCTGCAGGAAACGAAGAACCCGCGCGTGCCCGATTCCTCGAGAAGCGAGATCGTTCCGATCGGGATATCCTCCGCGAGCTTATACGGGCTGACGGCGGAAAAGTCCACGAGATCGAGATCGAGTCTGTATCCGAACAGCGTCGAGGTGATCTCGGGTGAATAGAATAGCACGCCGTCCTTGTCGACGAGACCGTAGTAACGCATGAATGCGTATGCGGCATCCTCCGCCGCCGCGTCCTCGCCGATGCCGAGATCGTCCGCGAGCTTTCTGTACTTCGAGGCCCGTGCGAGCTCGAAGAATCCGTCGTCATACTCAAATCCGATGCCGTCCGGAGAGACGGTCGTTCTGAACGGAGTGTATTTCGGACCGGTCAGCTTGTCCGCCGAGCCCGAATCCTTCAGATACGACACGATCGCGGCGATCGCGGCGTTTTTCTTTGAGCTTGCCTGCGGCATCGAGCCGTAGTCGAGCATCAGGTCGTAATAAAAGACGTTTCCGACGAGTTTTTTACCGTTTCTGTCGTATATTTCTCCGCGCTGTGCCTGAATTTTAACCGTACGCGTTCTGTATCCGATCGGAGTCGACATCCCGTAGTAATCCTGACCGGAGACCTGAAGATTTATGAAAAGAGTGATATATACGATACATACGGCGATGAAAAGCGCGCCGATCACTATGTACCGCCAGAGACCTCTGTTGTCCTTTCCCATATTATCCCCCATATATGTATCCGGAGGAGAAGTGCTCCGGCCAAGTCAGGGCCTGCGGCAGAGCCTGCAAAGCGCAAGAGGGGGTGCGGCGTGCGCCGTGAGGGCGGCCACCGTGAGGAGGCAGAAGCTGCAGTGGAATACACATTCGGCGTGAGCTATCTCGCGCCCGGGCGTGTTTTTCCTGTAAAGGCTGTCCTCCATGACGATTTTCTTTTTCATCACGACGGGATCGCTGCCGCGCAGAGCGTCAAGAGCAGACGTGACTTTCTTTGCGATTTTTTCCGTTTTCAATTGAAGATCCTTTCCCTTATCTGCATAAGGCAATAATTCTTCATTTACTATTATATCAAAAAACGCATATAATATCAATCGTTTTCTTTGTAAAAAACTGACTTGAGACGCGCGCGTGACTTTTTCACGCAATTTTATTGAAAAGGCGGGCGAAATGTTGTATAATATCCTTTATGATGAGATAGTGTTTCCTTTGAAAGGAGAAAGATATGAGCAAAAAAGAAAGCCGTGAAAAGAATCCCCGCCTCGGCAAGGTCGGCGGTCAGGCCGTCCTCGAAGGCGTTATGATGAAATCGGGAGACGAAGTGTGCATCTGCGTCAGAAAAGAAGACGGCACGATAGAGAAGAAGAACAACAAATTCGTTTCCCTCAGAAAGAAGCATAAATTCTGCAACGTGCCGATAATCCGCGGCGTCATCAATTTCGTCGAGATGCTGCGCCTCAGCATGGGCACTCTCAACGATTCCGCGGAAATGATGGGTATAGACGATGCGGAAGCGGAAACGAAATTCGAAAAATGGCTAACCGACAAGCTCGGAGACAAGCTCATGGGAGTCATCATGGGGCTCGCCACGGTGCTCGGACTCGCGCTGTCCCTCGTGCTGTTCGTCTTCCTGCCTACGGTGATCATCAAGGGCATCTCGTATTTCACGGGAGAGCTCAACTGGGCGGTGCGCAGTCTGCTTGAAGGCGTCATGAAGATCGCGATCTTCGTCGCCTATATCGCTCTCTGCGGGCTGATCCCCGATATCCGCCGCACGTTCGAGTACCACGGAAGCGAGCACAAGTCGATCGCCTGCTATGAGGCGGGACTCGAGCTGACTCCGGCGAACGCCGCGACCTGCACGAGATTCCATCCGCGCTGCGGAACGAGCTTCATCTTCGTGATGCTCGTCATCTCGATCCTCGTTTCAATGTTCATCCACATCGACAACGTGTTCCTCCGTACCGCGGTCAAGCTTCTGCTCCTGCCCGTGTCGGTGGGACTCGGATTCGAGTTCATAATGTTCGCCGGAAAGCATGACAATGCGGCGACAAGGATCCTGTCAGCCCCCGGTCTCTGGATGCAGAGGATCACGACCAAGGAGCCTACGGAAGAGATGCTCGAGGTAGCCATCTCCGCACTCAAGGGTGCGATGCCGGACGAATTTCCGGAAGAAACGGCAAGTGCCGAAAATGATATTCCCGATGACGCTGAACAGGCTGACGCGTGAGCTTGAAGCAGCGGGCATCGAAGACGCCGCTTTTGAGGCAAGGCTGATCTGCGCCCGTTTTACGGGCGTAACCGAAGCAAAGCTGCTCTCGGAGCCCGATGCGGAGCTGCAGGGAAGCGATGAGCTTGCTCTTGCCGTTTCAAGACGGCTCGCCCGCGAGCCGCTTCAGTACGTCCTCGGAGAATGGGAGTTCATGGGGCTTCCGTTCGACGTATCGGACAAGTGTCTGATACCAAGAGCCGACACGGAGCTGCTCTGTGAAACGGCAATCATATACCTGCCGCACGGAGGCAGAATGCTCGATCTATATACGGGAAGCGGCTGCATCGCCGTGTCATGCGCGCACTACCGTCCCGACGCTGTTGTATCGGCACTTGAAAAGTACCCGGGTGCGCTTGAGTCGGCAAAGAAAAACGCCGAGAAAAACGGAGTATCCGTCGGCTTCATCGAAGCCGACGTGAACGATCCCGCGGCAGTCACGGGCGAATATGACGTGATAGTCTCGAATCCGCCGTACGTCACGGCAGAGGAAATGGAAACGCTTGCTCCGGAGCTGTCTTTCGAGCCCCGCGAGGCGTTGACCGACGGCGGCGACGGACTGTCGTTCTACCGTTCGATCGTGAAGATATATCCCGCGCATCTCGCCGCGGGCGGCACGCTTGCCTTCGAGCACGGAGCCGCGCAGGGCGAGGCTGTAAGACAAATCGTCAGGGAAGCCGGATACGTTCCCGAGACGCTTTTTGACCTCGGAGGTCATGAGCGCGTGACGCTTTTCCACACGAAAACATATACTGAAAAGTAATTCTGATACCGAAAGGACATTTTTAATGAAAAAGAACATTGCCATTCTGTTCGGCGGCAAATCGTCGGAATACGAGGTCTCGCTTTCCTCGGTTTACGGAGTGCTTTCAAACATCGACCGCGAGAAATACAATCTTTACACCATCGGCATAACGAAGGACGGAACGTGGTATCTCTATGACGGAGACGCCGAGTCGATAAGAGAGAACACCTGGGCAGGACACGACACGAAGCCTCTTTTCATCTCTCCCGACAACGGAAAGAGCACGGTCTGCTATAAGGACGGAGACCGTGTCACGGAAATAAAACTCGACGCTGTGCTTCCGATGCTGCACGGCAAATTCGGCGAGGACGGACAGATCCAGGGACTCTTTTCCGTGATGGGCGTGCCCGTCGTCGGATGCTCTCACGCCTCCTCGGCAGTCTGCATGGATAAGGCCATGACCAAGGCGATCGTCATGGGTACGGGAGTGCGTCAGGCGAAGGCAGTCATTTACAGAGCGGGCGAAGACAGACAGTCCGCTATGAACGAGGCGGAAGAAAAGCTCGGATACCCTATGTTCATCAAGCCCGCATGCGCAGGTTCGTCCGTCGGTATCACGAAGGTCTGGGACAGACAGCATCTGAAGGATGCCATCGCCGTCGCGCTGTGCGAGGATTCCAAGGTGCTGATCGAGGAGACGATCACCGGCATCGAGACCGAGGTCGCGGTGCTTGAGGAAAAGGGAAAATATACGGTTTCCGTTCCCGCGGAGATCGACGTCGGTTCGAGCGAATTCTACGATTACGAGACGAAATACATAAGCGACAACTCCTCGTTCTACATCCCCGCGAGAATACCGCAGGAAAAGATCGACGAGGTCAGAGGATACGCCGAAAAGATCTTCCGCGCGCTTGACTGCCGCGGTTTTTCGAGAGTCGACTTCTTCTATACTTCCGAGGGAGAGTTCGTCTTCAACGAGATCAACACGATCCCGGGCTTCACTCCCATATCGATGTACCCGAAGCTGATGATCCACACGGGCATTTCCTACGGCGAGCTGATAGACAGACTGATTGCTTCCGTATTATGAAAAAAAGCGAACGGGTG
>JAKSPW010000082.1 GCA_024404435.1 Clostridia bacterium
TCTGCCCTTTGGAAGTCCGCCGATACCGGTCGCCGCGTCAAGCGAAAGAGAACCCTTGAAGACGACGTCTCCGTCGCCGTAAGCGGCGTAGGTTACGGTGCAGAACTCGTTCCCGCTGTCACTCGACGAAAAGCGAAGTCCGTTTTTCATCGGATAAGTTCCGGCGCGGAAGGCGACTGTCAGCCCGCCCGTGGGAAGCGTGCGGAGACTGATCATTTCCCTGACTCTCGACTGAGCGCGGGCAAAAGTTGCATACGGCTTTTCGAATGTTCCGTTGCCCGTCGTGTCGTTTCCGTCGGGGGATACGAAGATGTCACCGTGAATGAGCGGGCGTACCGTCTCGGTGTGATCCGAGCGGATCGCCGGACGCGAAAACTCGAAGAAAGGTGAATACGAAGCCTCGTGAAGCGTGATCTCCGGCTCCGTGTCCGTACCGACGAGCACTGCACGGTATTCGAGTCCGCTTTCGGGATCGGTGACGGTCCCGTCTGACGCAAGTACTGTCGGAGCGAGGAGAAGAACGGCAAGGAAAAGAGGCAGAACTTTATTGATTATTTTCATTTTTTCTCCTCCTTTCAATTCACGAAGACAAGCTCTTTATCGGCTTCAAACGGCTGACGCTTCTCCGGGATCGCGTCGTATTCCTCGACGGTTCCGTGATAAATTACGGTTTTGACCGCCGTACCGTAGAACACTCCGCTGCCGATGAAGCCGTGCGAGCCGCCGAGCTCGGCAGACGAGAGATCCGCGCAGTTGTAGAACGCCCAGCTGCCGATGCGCTTGCAGGTCGCGGGAATCTTTATTTCCGTTATCGCCGCGCCCTCAAAGGCATAGTCTCCGATCCTCTCGACGTTCGCGCCGAAGGTCAGCGACTTTATCGGGCAGAGACCGAACGAGCACATCCCGATCTCGTCTACCGAGTCGGGAAGCTCGATCCCGTCGAGAGACACGTCCATGTAGAACATGTAATCGGAGATATCTGCGAGGTTTTCCGAAAGCTTTACGTTTTCGAGCTTTCCACAGTAATAGAATGCGGCGCGTCCCGCTTTTTCGACGGTGTCCGCCATCTCGACCGTTTCGAGAGAGGTGCAGAGACCGAATGCGTTGGTACCGATGGACCTGATGCCTTCGGGAATCACGACGCGCTTCAGTTCACGACATCCGTAGAATGCTCCGTCGCCGATAGACGTGACGGCGTAACCGTCGAGCGTTTTCGGTATCGTGAGATCCCTGACGAGCACCGTGCCGACGTATTCGACAATCTCCGCCGTGCCGTCGGTCTTTATCTTATATCTGAATTCGGGAACGTCGCTGACGGAGAACTTGCTGTCCTTCCTCAGCATGAACGTCAGCTTCACGGTCTTCGTCATTTCACTGTCGGCGTTCTTCACGGCAACGTCGAGTGAGACGGGTACTTCAGCCTCCCATGCGGCAGATGAATAAGTGCCGTTTCTGACCGTTTCGAGTGCCGCCTCATCAACGACTGCCTCATAGGACTTTACGTCAAGTCCGAGAGCATCGGAGAGGAACATTGTCGAGAACACTTCCGGTGTCAGCGTGTCGGGTTCGCCGAATCTGAGAAGAACGTAGTCGCCCTTCATTTCGGCGATCTCCTTCACGTGATCGAGCCTGCCGTACATCGGGTCGAGCGCGAGTCCCTCGTGGAGCCTTGCTACGATAGCCGCGACCTCTGCGCGGGTAACGGTCTTTTTCGGATTGAAGTTTCCGAGATTGTCGCCGCCGACGAGTCCCGTGAGCCTCAGAGATTCAACGTCAGCCTTTGCCCACGAGGCGATCTTGCCTTCATCCGCGAATACGTCGACGGTCGGCTCACTCGGCAGGAGTGCGCCGAGATATCTGATGAACCGGACGATGACTGCGGCAAGTTCCTGACGGGTGATCGGCGAGTCGGGCTTGAAAACGTCTCCGTCGTATCCGTTAACGATACTGTTTTTGACTGCCCAGCCGACGTAGCTCCTGTGCCACGCCTTAGCACCCACGTCGTGGAACTTTGCGGCATATTCACCCGCGGTGCTCACGTCGTCGCCCGAGATCCGTGCCATGAGAGTAACAAGCTCCGCACGAGTCATCGTGTCCGTCGGACCGTACGTCGTCGGAGTTTTGCCGTTGATGAGTCCGGCTTCCCAGACCTCGTGCACCGCATCGTAGTACCAGCTTTTCGGCTTCACGTCAGTGAACGGGAAACCGTCTGTCGACGCGGAGCTTCCGACGAGCAGGACGGTCGACACCACCGCGGCAATAAGAATGAGCGATATTATCTTCCTTTTCATATCCGTACCTTTCGATAAATATCATTTGTCTAATTTTATCACCATTTTTCACGTCGGTCAATTATCACTTTTCACAGTAAATCGCGCCTCGGTTTAGCTAATAATAACAAAATAAGAACGGAATTCATTTTTTAGAGAAAAAAAGTTAATAAACAAAAGTCCGACAGATTTCTGCCGGACTCCGGTTCAGTATTCGGCGACTGCCATGAAGTGACAGTCGATCTTGTCGGCCGTAAAGACGACGGCACCGTTTTCAAAGGCAAACGGGATCTCACGTCCGTCGGGCGCGGAGTAAAGGCGCTTCGGCTCGGGAATGCGGACCCTGAAGGAGACACCGTACAGCGGAACGATGTCCTCGATGATCTCAACGCCCTCGCCGCGTTTCACGGGAGAAGCGTAGAGAGCGTGGAGCACGAGCCTGTCCGCCTGACGTCTGAGCGTCACGACGCCCTGAGCGGGGAGCGTCGTTTCCACCGTCTTATCCGGAAGCAGCATGTCTATGATGCCCAGAAGCATCCGCTTTGAGATGAGGCTTCCGACCTTCGCGTACTCCGTAAAGAGAGCCGCCGAAACGTACGCGCCGACACCCGACACGACAGCGGCGGGAAGAACGTCAGAGGCGTCGTTCGGGGCGTGCATATGAGACGAGAAGGTGAGCGCGGTCCTGTTGAAATACGGGTTCTCGCGACCGATAACGACCTTGCCGTCCGACGCGATATCAAACGCCGGTGAATAAACGACGAACGCCGTTTTCCTGTATCCCGTATCGAATTCCGGTATAAGGTAAACCGGAGAATATTTGCTTTTGCCGATAAACTCTGCGCCGAGGTCGAGGGCGAATTCATCCGCGTCGGCTTTGAGCCCTGACGTGCCCGTTGCAAGCACCTTCCCGCCGTTTTCCGTAAACGATACGATCCACTCCGTCAGCTTTTCGTCGAGCCTGATATTATCGGGAAGTATCAGCAGTCTGTATTTTGACAGATCCGCTTCCGTATCGATGACGTCAAATAGATATTTGCCTTCCGACAGCACGCGCACGGCGCCCGCATCAACGGTACCGTCGTAGATGCTCTGAAGCTCGTCGTCGCGCCCGAACGGCTTTCCGTAATAGCTGCTGACCGCCTCCGCCGAGAGCAGGGCGATGTCAGCGAGAGACTCCGTATCCGTCAGCCACTTTTCTTTTTCTTCGAGCTTTTCGTATGCTTCGCCGATGAGAGCATACGTCGCCTCATCCGCTTTTCCGCACGGATGGAGCTGATCTCCGACCGACGAGCCCGCACCGAATGCTGCGTTGAGGGAGGTTTCGTAGATCAGGGCGTTAGGGTGCTTGAAGCCGCCGAATTCTCCCCACGTCGTGTGGAATTTTCCCGTCATGCCGAGATATTCCATGCCGATCGTGCCGGCATAGCTTGCCGACAGAGGCAGATGATCATAGCCCCAGCCGCCCGTCGGGAGGCTTTCGAGCTCAAGATGCGAGTTGAAGTGAGCGAGGTCGCGCCTGCCGCGGCTGACGTGTCCCGAATTATGGAAGACGGGAAGTCCGGGCTTTACGCGGTCGATCGTTTCTCTCACGCGCCGCGCGTATTCGGCGTAGATTTTTTCGCCGTACGCCCACGTGTCGTCTTCACTGTACGGATCGAGCCCTTCTTTGAGCATCCCCTCGACACAGCGGCGGCATCTGCACGGACGCACGCCGACGATGTCGAGAAAGATCTCGTCACAGTCGTAATTTCTTACGACCTCGTCGATCTGCGCGAGAAGGTAGTCGAGATAAGCGGTGTTCATGCACATCAGATGATAGCCCGGCTTGTCGAAGTGAACGGCATCGTCGCTCGGACGGAAAAGCCATTCCGGATGCGCCCACGCCATTCTCTCGTCCCAGCCTGCCGAAAGGTAAACGGGCACTCTCACACCGATCTCGTGAGCCGCCGCGATCTGCTCGCCGAGCAGGTCGCGCTTCAGCGTCGGGTGAGTTGCGCCGACCTTTGTCGGGTGATACGACCAACCGTGATGACACTTTGCGAAGACCGTGATCGAGTCAACGTGACCGAGCTTCAGCGCAGACTGAAAGTTTTCTTTTGAAAACTCACTACCGACGCCCGGGATGAGCTCACTTGTGTGAAAGTCAAGATGTACCTGTCTCAGTTTCATTTTGCCTCCCTCATTTCCTCGGCGGAAAGACCTTCCTTATTTATTACGCTCTGCGCCCAGAAGCCGCTTTTCAGCATCGGAATCGCGATTATGACCTTGATGATATCAGAGAACTGAACGCAGAAGAAGATGACGGGTATCGAAAGCGACGTGAATCTGCACAGGAAGAGAGAGATCATAACGGGAATGCACCACGTATATACGCTGTCGAACAGAAGCGTGATGAGAGTCTTTCCTCCGGAGCGGATCGTGAAGTACGATATGTGTGCCATCGAGTGGATCGGCAGGGAAAGCCCTGCGATAATTATAAGCTTTGTGATAAGTGCCTTGACCTCGGGCTCGACGTTGTAGATCTGCGGGATAAGTCCCGAAGTGCTGATGAGCAGGGCTCCCATCACGACGTGCGAAGCGACCGTGAAGAAGAACAGCCTCGACGAGTCTGCCTTCGCACCGTCAATATCTCCGGCACCGAGTCTCTGACCGAGCATGATCGCCGCCGCGTTGCCGATTGCGAACATGATGACGCAGAAGAGATTCCACACCGTCGTGTTGATCTGAACCGCGGCAACCACGTCAAGTCCGCGGGTCGAGTAATTCATATTGATGAACGTCGTGCCGAGCGACCAGAGAAGCTCGTTGCAGACGAGAGGCAGACCGGTTATCGTTATGTTCTTGACAAGCGAGAACGGTATTCTGAGCGATCTGTACGCACCGCGTATGAAAGCGAATCTTTCTTTTCTCCTGTGCGTCCTGAATATAATGAAGAAGGTTTCGATAAAGCGGGAGATCACGGTCGCGACGGCGGCACCGGTGACTCCGAGCTCCGGAAAACCGAATTTACCGAAAATGAACAGATAGTTGAAGATCAGATTTATGACGACTGCGATCGAGCTCGCGATCATGGGAGTGACCGTCTCGCCCGTATCCTTCAGCGAGCTTGAATAAACCTGCGTCAGAGCGAACAGAATAAGTCCGGGGAGCATCACGTACAGATACTCTTTCGCATACGAAAGAGTAAGCTCAACGTCCTCGACCGCGTTTGCGTCGCTCTTCATATATAAAAGGATCACTTCGTCCGAGAATATAAATATTCCGGCAACGAAAAGAACGGTCACGGACAGAGTCACGACGAGCTTGTAGCGGAAGGTGTTCTTCATGCCTTCCTCGTTGCCGCTGCCGACGAACTGCGAGCCGTAGATGGACGATCCGCAGACAAGACCGAAAATGAGCAGGTTAAGAACGAAAATAAGCTGCGTGTCTATCGCGACTGCACTGATCTGTGCTGTACCGAGCCTGCCGACCATGATGTTGTCGAGCAGACCCACAAAGTTTGTGATCGCCTCCTGAAGCACGAGAGGGACGAGAAGAATGAGAAGTCTTCTGTAAAACGGCTTGTCACCGATAAATCTTGGGGTTTTCATTAGTTTGCCTTTCCTTTTGTCAACTGTCATTATTTTATCATAAAGGAAAGATTTATACAACCCAAAAGGTGCAAAATAATGTCTTCATACTGTCGAAATGCCACTAAATTCCAAATTCTGCACACGCCCGAAAATTATTTGAAAAAAATGCAAAAAAAAGATGAAAAAAGGGTTGACAAGGGGTAGAAGGTGTAGTATAATAACAAGGCTGTCGCA
>JAKSPW010000083.1 GCA_024404435.1 Clostridia bacterium
TGATTACCTCTTTTTGTTTGTTACAAGGACGATTCTGGGATCGGTATTGTCCCGCTTGTAAAGAACAAATTTCGTGCCTATCACCTGAACGGTGTCGGCCTTGCAGAGTTCGGCAAGCTGATCGGCGGCTTCTCTCGCGGTCACACCCGCGGTCTCAAGCACGCTCATTTTTATAAGCTCTCTTGCCTCGAGGGCAAGGTCTGCGGTTCTGCACACCTCGTCCGTGATCCCGCTTTTTCCGACCTGAGAGATCGGCTGAAGCGAGTTTGCAAGGCCTCTGAGGTAGGCTCTCTGTTTACTTGTCAGCATGTCTTCTTCCTTCATTTGTCCTGTTCCGCCAGCATTGAGATGAGGCGGACGAATTCACGCATGGCGCGGCCTCTGTGGCTGACCGTCGCCTTCTGCTCCGGCGTTGCTTCCGCAAAGTTCATTCCGAGCACGGGTGAATAAAAGAGGCTGTCGTAGCCGAAGCCGCCCTCACCCTTTTCTCCGAATGCGATGATTCCTCTCGTAACCCCGCGCACCGTGGCGCATGCTCCGGGAGCACACGCGGTCAGGGCATCCGCATCTTTTGAGCGGAACTCTTCGGGGATCGTGAATTTACTGTTTTCGGGGAGCGCGAGAGAAGCGACGCAAACGAACTTCGCGCTTCTGCTCTCTCTTTTTACTCCGCTGAGCTCACGAAGGAGCTTCTTTCTGTTCTCGGCGTCACGGTCGTCCGTTTCGACCTCTGCCGAATATCTCGCGGAGTATACTCCGGGACGGCCGTCGAGCGCGTCGACGCAGAGTCCCGAGTCGTCTGCGATGCCGATATAGCCCATCTTCGCGGGAACCGACGCCTTTATGAGCGAGTTGACTTCAAAGGTCTTGCCGTACTCGTCGATGTCGCCGCCGTCGTATCCGATATCGGACAGAGACAGCACTCTGACGTTGTCTCCGAGATCCGCGAGCAGTCCCTGAAGCTCCGCGATCTTCTTTTTGTTGTGTGAGGCCAATACAAGTTCAAGCATCTTCTTCACCTATCAATGCGTCAACGAACATTCCGGAATCAAACGGCTGCATATCGTCGATGCCCTCGCCGACTCCGATGTACTTGACGGGAATACCTACCGATCTTCTGATCGAGAACACGGCTCCGCCCTTGGCAGTGCCGTCGAGCTTCGTGAGGATGAGACCCGTGATGGCGCAGGCTGCGCCGAATTCCTTTGCCTGGATTATCGCGTTCTGCCCCGTCGTCGCGTCAAGCACGAGAAGCGTCTCTCTGGATGCGCCCGGCATCTCGCGGTCGAGCACTCTGCCGATCTTGGCAAGCTCGTCCATCAGGTTTTTCTTGTTGTGGAGTCTGCCCGCCGTGTCGACTATCAGCACGTCGGCCTCTCTCTTTCTCGCCGCAGCGACCGCGTCGTAAACGACTGCCGCGGGATCGGAGCTCTCGCTTTGTTCGACGAGTTCGACTCCTGCCCTGTCGCACCAGACGGGGAGCTGTTCGATCGTAGCCGCACGGAAGGTGTCCGCCGCCGCAACGACGACCTTTTTGCCGTCAGCTTTCAGGTTTGCCGCGATCTTGCCGATCGAGGTCGTCTTGCCGACTCCGTTCACGCCGATCACGAGGATGACGGACGGCTTCGTGTCGAGCTTAAGGGGCTCGCCCTCTCCGACAAGCTCACGCATGATCTCACCGAGAGCGCCCTTGACCTCGTCGACCTCTTTGAGCTTTCCGCTTTTTATTCTTTCCCTCAGCTCGTCGATGATGTATTCGGTGGTGTCCGTTCCGACGTCGGAGCAGATGAGTATCTCCTCAAGCTCCTCGAGCAGGTCCTCGTCGACGCGTCTGAAGCTCTTTATCACGTCCTCGACGCCGCCGAAAACGGCGTTTTTCGTTTTGGAAAGTCCTTTTTTCAGTTTGTCAAAAAATACCATTGTGTTCTCCGTTTATTTGAGGAACTCGTCGTTCTCCTCCGACGCGTTCACGTCGAGAGTAAAGACCTTCGAGATACCGCGTCTCGGCATCGTGACACCGTACAGAGTGTCGGCGATGTCCATCGTGCCGCGGCGGTGTGTGATCATGATGATCTGCATCTCTTTCGAGAAGCGCTTTACGTAGTTCGCCACTCTCGTGACGTTGACCTCGTCGAGAGCCGCCTCGATCTCGTCGAAGATGCAGAACGGCGACGGGCTGTATTTGATGAGCGCGAACATGAGCGCGATGGCAATGAATGCCTGCTCGCCGCCGGAAAGGAGGCTGAGTGATTTGATCGTCTTTCCGGGAGGAGCTGCGGAGATCTCGATGCCGCTCGACAGTACGTCGTCGGGATCGGTGAGCGACAGCTCTGCCGAGCCGCCGCCGAACAGATCGCGGAAGACCTCGCCGAAGTTGCGGTTGATGGTCGTGAACGCCTCGGTGAACATACGGCGCATGTCGTTCTCGATCTCGCCGATGATGCCCTCGAGCTCCTTCTTGGATGCTTCGAGGTCGTCCATCTGGACCTTTATGCTGTCGTATCTTTCCTTCGTTTCGGCGTATTCCTCGATCGCTCCGACGTTGACGTTCCCGAGAGACTTGATCTTTGTCTTAAGCTCCGTAAGTCTCGCGTTGATCGCGTGGCGGTTCGCCTGAGTGACCTCTTCGAGCTCCGCCTCTTCGGCGTACTCGACGGCGCCGTTGTATGTAAGCTCGTATTCGTCCCACAGACGCGAGGTCATCTTGTCGATGTCGGCTCTGATCGCATCGAGCTTGTTTTCGTTCTTCGTATGCGTGATGAAGAGGACTTCTTTTTTCGAGTTGTGCTCTTTCTCGCGGCGGCGCAGGTCGTTCAGAGCCGTCTCGAGTCTGTCGCTCTCCTCGTCGAGAAGCCGTCTCTTTTCCTCGAGAGAAACGATGAGCGTGTCTTTTTCTTCTCCCTCGCGGAGCAGCGCTTCGCTTCTTCCCGCGGCACCGGAGATCTCCTCATCGAGCCTCGTTATCTCGGCTTCGTGACGGCTTATCTCCTCCGTCAGCTCGACACCGCGAGCATTCGCTCCCGCGATGGAGAGATTCAGCGCTTCGCGGTCCTTCTGAAGCTCGGCGTGTCTGATCTGTGCTTCCGACAGCGAGACAGTCAGCTCGTCCGCCGCAACGTCGAGCTCGCCCCTCTCGCCGGCAGCGGCTTCTCTCTTCGCGATAAGCTCCGCAAGTCCGGCTTCGGCGTTCTCGATGAGCGCTTCGAGGTCTCTGATATCCTCGGCACCTCTCTGACGGCCCTCGCCGAACTTCGACACGTCTTCCTCGAGCTCTGCGATAAGTCCCGACACGAGCTCTCGCTTTGCTTCGAGCTCTCCGAGTCCCGTCTTTTCGACGTTTGCGAGAGAGTCTATAAGTCTTCTCTTTTCGTCCGCATCGGCGGCGTCCCCCGTTGCAGTTTCGAGTTTTTCCGAAAGCTTTTCTATCTTTTCCGCGAGCTCTGCGGCTTCGCGGTCAAGCTTCTTCTTTTCTTCCTTCAGCGAGTCGATCTGCGAGGTGCGCGTCAGCATTCCGCTGTCGTGTCTCGCCGAGCCGCCCGTGAACGAGCCGCCCGCGTTGATCTGCTGACCGTCGAGCGTGACGGCGCGGACTCTCCAGCCTCTCGCTCTCGCCATGTCGGAGGCGTTGTCGAGAGTATCGAAGACCGCGATGCGTCCGACGACGGACTTCACGATCTCACGGTATTTTGCTTCGCACCCGACGAGCTCGTCGGCAAAGCCGACAAATCCGCGGCACGTTTTCGCGCTTTCGAGCTCGGAGTTTCTTTCCTGTGCCTTCACCGTCGTCACGGGGCAGAACGTTGCACGTCCCGCGCCTGCAGTTTTCAGTGCTCCGATCGCCGTTTTCGCGCTCTTTTCGTCTGCCGTCACTATATTCTGAAGTGCGGCGCCGAACGAGGTCTCGAGAGCGATCGCGTACTTCGAGTCGACCTTGATGAGGTGCGACAGAGGCCCGAGGATACCCGAAAGTCTGCCGCATGATGCTTCGTTCATGACGAAGCGGAGGCTGTTGTTGTACCCGTCGAAGTGCTCCATCATGCGTTCGAGCGCCGTGATGCGGGAGACGGCAGCCTCGATCTGCGCGCCCGTTGCCGAAAGCTTGTCGCGGAGCGCCTCGCGCTCGTCGGAGATCTCTCCCGCAAGGCGGGATGCCTCGTCGTATTTTTCGATTTCCGTCTTTACGGTGCTGTCGTAATCGGAAACGGTCTTTTCGGCGTCGGCGATCGACTTTTCGAGCCCTTCGATCTCTTTTTTGTAGGACGCAAGCTCCGCGTCGATCCCTTCCCTGCGCTCCGTGCCCTCTGAAACGCTGTTCTTCAGCACGTTGAGGCGGACTCTGAGGTCTCCGATCTCGCTCTCCGCCTTCTGTCTTGCGCGGAGGAGCTCTTCGATCTCGTCATCGAAGCCGTTGCGCTTTTCTATCGTCTCGGCTCTTTCCGACGCGATCTTTTTGCAGTTTTCGTCGGACTCATCGATCTGACGATTCAGCTTTTCAAGCTCGTCACCGAGAGTATCGAGCTTCTGCTTCATGCCCTCGAGAAGCTCCTCGGCTTCCGTCTTGCTCTTCTTTTCTTTACCGAGCTTTTCCTTTGCGTGGAGCGTGTTGTTCTCGATGACCTTAACGTCGCTTTCGAGCTTTGACCGCGTGCTTCTCGCCGCGGTGATGTCGTCGAGCACTCTCTGTGCCGCCTCTCTGTTGGCGTGAGAGTTCTCATACGCTCTCTCGATCTGCTCCTCGAGCTGACGGGCGGTATCGTCCGCCATTTCGAGCTCGTGAGCCGACATTTTCGTCTCGGACTCGAACTTTTCAAGCTCACCTCTGTGCTTGTCCATGTCGAATTTCCACACGGAAACGTCGAGATTTTTCTTTTCTCCGTAAAGCTCGAGGTAAGTTCTTGCCTTCGCCGCGTCGCGCTCAAGCGGGCCGATACGGCTTTCGAGTTCGGAGGCGATGTCTCCGACTCTTGTCATGTTGGCTTCCGTTTCGGCAAGCTTTTTCTGCGACTCGTTCTTTCTGTAGCGGTATTTCGTGATGCCGGCAGCCTCCTCGAAGATCGAGCGTCTGTCTTCGCTCTTCTTCGAGATGATCTCTGCGATCCTGCCCTGACCGATGATGGAATATCCCTCGCGGCCGACACCGGTGTTCATGAATAGCTCGTAGATATCTTTCAGTCTGACGGGCTTGCGGTTGATGAAGTATGCGCTGTCGCCTGCTCTGTAATATCTTCTCGTGACCGTGATCTCGTCGTATTCCGACGGGATCGTCTTCGGCTCTTCGCTGTTATCGAACGTAATGGACACCTCGGCAAAGCCCATCGGCCTCACGCCGTCGGCACCCGAGAAAATGACGTCCTCCATCTTCGAGCCGCGCAGGCTCTTTGAGGACAGCTCACCGAGCACCCATTTCATGGCGTCCGTGATATTTGACTTTCCGCTTCCGTTCGGTCCGACGATGATCGTCGTGCCCTGGTTGAACTGAAGTACCGTCTTATCGGGGAAGGATTTGAATCCGTGAAGTTCAAGTGATTTAAGATACATTGTCTCATTGCCTCCCTTCGCGTTTAATGTACTCTGATTTCAAGTCCCTTTAAGTCTTCGTTTTCGGTAAACTTTACCTTTACGCCGTATGTTTTTTCAAGTAATTCTTTGTTTTTCCGCTTCATGCCCACCGCAGATGAAACGCATCCGCGCGGCACTTCGACGGTGACCGCCGTTTTTTCCGCCGGTCTGCTTTTTTCGAGTTCTGCCACGATCCGTCTCAGAAAGACGACCGAGCGGACCATCTCTCCCATCGCGGGATGAGCCGGTCCCGCATAGTATTTTTCCTCCGCGTGGAGCCCGTCGCTCTCGCAGAGTCCGATGCGCAGCACCCTGACGCCGTGCCTCTCGAAGATCTCGAGCACGTCAGCCGAACGCTCCGCCGCTTCGTCCGTCGTCAGCGGCGCGTATTTGCCCTCACGCGTCATTTCCTCAAGCTCCGTCCCTCGGAAAACGACCGTCGGATATATCCTGCATCCGCCCGCACCGAGCCGGCATATCCTCTCGGCGCATTCGC
>JAKSPW010000084.1 GCA_024404435.1 Clostridia bacterium
ATGACGGCGTTTGACCGTGCGCTGCCCGATATCATGGGCAAAATGAGAGAAGACGACCTGCTCATCATTACAGCCGATCACGGATGCGATCCCGCGACTCCGTCAACGGATCACTCGAGAGAATATACGCCGATGCTCGCGTACGGCAGCGGCATCAGGCACGGCGTCGACCTCGGCACGAGGAGATCATTTGCCGACATCTCGGCGACGGTGCTCGAATATCTCGGCGTTCCCGCGGGCGATACCGCGGGCGAGAGCTTCCTCGGCGAGATCGCGTTCCCGACTCCGGAAAAGCTGATGGAGAGTGCCGTCAGAGCGAGAGAATTCGCGTACGTTCCCTACTCCGACTTCCGAGTCGGAGCCGCGCTTCTCACGAAAAACGGTAAAATATACACGGGCTGCAACGTTGAGTCCGCTTCCTACTCACCCACGAACTGCGCGGAGAGGACCGCACTCTTCAAGGCTGTGAGCGAGGGAGACACGGAGTTCTCCGCCATCGCCGTCGTCGGCGGGATGGGAGAAAAGCTGTCGGACTCGTGCCCTCCGTGCGGAGTCTGCCGTCAGATGCTCGCGGAGTTCTGCTCTCCCGACATGCCCGTTTACCTCGGCACGCCGAAAAGCTTCACGCGCCACACGCTCGGCGAGCTGCTTCCTTATTCATTTACCCGTAACGACCTTTCGTGAGAATATATACAATTTGTTGCAATAATATTTTTTTGATCGGTTTTTTTAGTAAGTATTGACATTATTTTCACGTCATGTTATAATTCATTCGGTATATAAATACCGAAAATTCAGGGAAAAATCCCAAAAATCAGGAGAGAAAAATGAAAAAAATTCTCAGTCTCATCCTGTGCCTCGCAATGATCCTCACTGCAAGCGTTATTCTCGCTTCCTGCGGTAAGGAAGAGGGCTCAGGCGACGGAACTTACGAGATCGCTATCGTAACTGACGTCGGACAGCTTATGGACAAGGGCTTCAACCAGGGTACTTACGAAGGTGCAAAGGCTTACGCCGAAGCAAACGGCAAGGACTATAAGTACTATCAGCCCGCTAACGGCGCTGACGCTTCTGACAACGACAGAATCGCCGCTATGAACCAGGCAATCGAGAACGGTGCGGAAGTCATCGTTACCCCCGGTTTCCTTCAGGCAACGGCTATCTCCACGGTAGCTGCTGAACATCCGGAAGTCAAGTTCGTCTTCGTTGACGGCTGGGCACTCGGCACAAATGACGCAGGTTACTCCTACGACAACGTAACGGCTATCGTCTACAAGGAGCAGGAATCCGGCTTCCTCGCAGGATATGCAGCAGTTATGGAAGGCTACACGAAGCTCGGTTACACGGGCGGCGGCGGCGGAACTAACCCCGCTTGCAACCGTTTCGGTTACGGTTTCGTTCAGGGCGCTGAAGCAGCAGCAGTCGAGAAGGACGTTGACGTCACCGTCAACTACAGCTACAAGTTCGGCGATGCTTTCTCCGCTTCCACAGAGCTCCAGACTCAGATCGCAGGCTGGTACGCAGCAGGCACGGAAGTTGTCTTCTCCTGCGGCGGTTCCATGTTTGACTCCGTCAAGTCCGCAGCAGCTGAGTACGACGGTGCTAAGATCATCGGTGTCGACGTTGACCAGTCCACAGAGTCCGATCGCGTTATCACATCCGCTGTAAAGGGTCTTTCCGCATCCGTTCAGCTCGTTCTCGATCAGCTCTACAAGGGCGAATGGGACGCTAAGCTTGCCAACAAGGCTCAGAACCTCGGTGCAGCTGAAGACTCCACAGGCCTCCCGACAGAGTCCTGGTCCATGGAGAACTTCACAGTCGAGCAGTACAACGATCTCTTTGCAAAGATCAAAGACGGTTCGCTCGTACCGAAGGCTGAAGTTCCGGAGAACTGCAACGAAAACGGTGAATGGCTCGAGGAAGGCCTCACGAAGGTCACGATCAACTTCGAGAAATAATCTTTTCGAAAATCGGGGCATATGGAACACCCATATGCCCCATCTTTTGGGGAAGAGGACGTACGGTCCTTTCTTTTTGTACGCGGAAGAGGCTCTTCCGCATACAAAAAGGAATGACACAAGTCTTTCGAATCAAAAAAGCGAGGAATAACATATGGCAGCACCCGACACATCCCACGGCGCGGGCACGGCGGAATATCCGTACGTCATAGAAATGCGCCACATCACCAAGGAGTTTCCCGGGATCATCGCCAACGACGACATCACGCTTCAGCTGAAGCGCGGCGAGATCCACGCTCTTCTCGGTGAGAACGGAGCCGGAAAAAGCACTCTCATGAGCGTGCTTTTCGGCCTTTACAAGCAGGAAAAGGGAGACATCCTCAAGAACGGCGAGGTCGTCGAGATCAACGACCCGAACGACGCGAACCGCCTCGGTATCGGCATGGTGCATCAGCACTTCAAGCTCGTCGACGTCTTCTCCGTGCTTGACAACATCATCCTCGGAGTCGAGCCGAATGTCGCGGGCTTCCTTACGAAGAAAAAAGCGCGCGAAAAGGTGATGCATCTTTCCGAAACCTACGGACTGAACGTCGACCCCGACGCTCTGGTCGAGGACATCACCGTCGGAATGCAGCAGAGGACCGAGATCCTCAAGATGCTCTACCGCGACAACGAAGTGCTCATCTTCGACGAGCCGACCGCCGTCCTGACTCCGCAGGAGATCGACGAGCTGATGGAGATCATGCGCGGGCTCGCGAAAGAGGGCAAGTCGATCCTCTTCATCACACACAAGCTCAACGAGATCATGGCAGTCGCCGACAGATGCACGGTGCTCCGCAAGGGCAAGTACATCGGCACGGTGGACATAAAGGACACGACGAAGGAAGAACTGTCGTCCATGATGGTCGGACGCGACGTCAAATTCGTGGTCGACAAGGACGAGGCCGATCCGAAGGAGGTCGTGCTCGAGGTCGAAAACCTCTGCGTACACAGCAAGCTCCACAAGAAGGACGCAGTCCATAACGTCAGCTTCAAGGTGCGCGCGGGTGAGATCGTCTGCATCGCCGGCATCGACGGAAACGGTCAGACCGAATTCGTCCACGCACTGACGGGACTCGAGCCGGTGAGGGACGGAAAGATCCTGCTCGCGGGCGAGGACGTCACGCACAAAAGCATCCGCTACCGCAACACGCACGGCATCAGCCACATCCCCGAGGACAGGCACAAGCACGGTCTCGTGCTCGACTACACGCTCGCGGACAACATGGTGCTCCAGCGCTATTTCGAGCCTCGCTTCCAGACGGCGGGCTTCATAAAGTTCGACGAGGTGCGCCGCTACTCCGACGAGCTCATCGAAAAGTTCGACGTACGCTCCGGTCAGGGAAGCGCCTCCATCGCCAGAGGTATGTCCGGCGGCAACCAGCAGAAAGCCATCGTCGCACGCGAGATGGACCGCGAGCACAAGCTTCTCATCGCAGTTCAGCCCGCACGCGGCCTCGACGTCGGCGCAATCGAAAACATACATACGCAGATCATCAAATCGCGCGACGAAGGCTCCGCCGTTCTCCTCGTCTCTCTTGAACTCGACGAGGTTATGAACGTCTCGGACCGCATCCTCGTCATGTACGAGGGCGAGATCGTCGGCGAGCTCGATCCGAAAAAGACGACCGTGCAGGAGCTCGGTCTGTACATGGCAGGCGCAAAACGTGACGGAAAGGAGGAAGAATGATGTTTACGACAGGAACAGATAAGTCTATCGACCGCAAGACAGGTCTGCTCAAATCTCCGGCAGGCAGTGCGCTCCGCAGCATCATCGCCTCCGTCTGCTGCATCCTCGGCGGTATGCTCGTCGGCACGATCATCCTCTTCATCCTCGCCTTCACGACGAAGGATATCCCGATCTCCGACGCCGTCAAGGGCATGACGATAATCTTCGGCGGCCCGTTCGCAAGCGGCTCTAAATCAAGTACTCTGTTCGTCCTCGGCGACATGATCCTCGAGACGACTCCTCTTCTGATGACCGGTCTTTCCGTCGCGATCGCATTCAAGACGGGACTCTTCAACATCGGTGCTCCCGGTCAGTACCTCATGGGCGCGATGGGCTCCCTCATCACGGCGCTCTCCGTTCCGACAAACGGCTCAAATAACTTCTGGGTATGGCTCCTCGCTCTCGTCGTCGGTATCGCCTGCGGCATGATCTGGGGCGCGATCCCCGGCATCTTCAAGGCGCTCTTCAACGTCAACGAGGTCATCGTCTGCATCATGTGCAACTGGATCGCCGCGAACGTCGTAAGCTGGGTGTTCTCCGTTTCGGGCGACAGGTTCATCAACTACGCCGAAACCAAGACGAAATTCATCAGACCGACGTCCACGAACGGCGTCTCCACTCCGAAGCTCGGGCTTGACAAGGTCTTCCCCGGCTCCAACATCGACATCGGCATCTTCATCGCCATCATCTTTGCGATCGGCATCTATATCCTCATCAACAAGACGACGCTCGGCTACGAGCTCAAGGCGTGCGGCATGAACAAGCATTCCGCAAAGTACGCCGGAATGAACGAAAAGCGCAACATCATCCTCTCCATGGTGATCGCCGGAGGTCTCGCCGCCGCAGGCGCGTCCCTCTGGTACCTGAACGGCAAGAACGACTTCCTGTGGAACACGTACAGCAGTCTGCCGAACGACGGCTTCAACGGCATCCCGGTCGCGCTTCTCGCAAGCAACAACCCGATCGGCGTCATCTTCTCGGCAACGTTCCTCAGATACATCGGCAAGGGCGGCTTCAACCTCGCCGGATACACTCATTTCAACGAATACGTATCAAACCTCATCATCGCAATGATAATATACTTCGCGGGATTCTCCAAGCTGATCAGCGATCTGCTCGGACGCCGCAGAAAGAAAAAGACGATCGAGGCACAATCCGCTGCCGTAATAGCTGAAAACACGGAAGGAGGGGACGACAAATGATCTTCATGATCCAGAAAACGCTCATTTACGCGATCCCTCTTCTGATAGTCGCGATGGCAGGCATGTTCGCAGAGCGAAGCGGTATCATCAACATCGCTCTCGACGGTATCATGATCTTCGGCTCCTTCCTCGGTGCCGTTGCGGTCTACCTGCTCCAGAAGAACAACATCCTTTCGGGACATCCGCAGCTCGTCTTTCTCATCGCGATGGCGGTCGCCGCCCTCTCGGGCGCGGTCTTCTCGCTGCTTCTCTCCTTCTCGGCGATCAACCTGAAGGCGGATCAGACGATAGGCGGCACGGCGCTCAACCTCCTTGCTCCCGCCATCACGCTCTTCATCATAAAGATCTTCTTCATGCAGGACAAGCTCGTAATGCCCAAGGACATCGGCTTCGTTATCCTGAAGGACGATCTGTCTCCCGTAGGCAAGGCGTTCTTCGACAAGGCCTACATCTCGACGTATATCGTCATCGGGCTATTCATCGTCCTCTCGATCTTCCTTTACAAGACGAAGACGGGACTCCGCATCCGCGCGTGCGGCGAGCATCCGCAGGCGGCTGACTCCGCGGGTATCAACGTCCACAGGATGAGATACCTCGGCACGACGATCTCGGGTGCGCTCGGCGGACTCGGCGGCTACATCTACATCGCCACCACCGCGGGCGGCACGGCCGAAGGTCCTGTCGCGGGCATGGGCTTCCTTGCTCTCGCCATCATGATCTTCGGTAACTGGAAGCCCGTCACGATCGCGCTCGGCTCGCTTCTGTTCGGACTTCTGAAGTGCCTCAGCGTCATCTACACGCAGCTCGACATAAACGGAGACGGGATCTGCTCTCTTGCAAAGCTCGGTCTTCCGATGTATTTCTACAACCTTATCCCGTACGTCACGGTCCTCGTAGTTCTCGCGTTCACGTCGAAGAAGTCGAGAGCACCGAAGGCAGAGGGTATTCCGTATGACAAAGGCATGAGATAAAAAAAGCACTTGCATGGCTCGCTATGAAGGAGTTTTCGGGGCGGCAGAGCCGCCCCGAAAACGGATTTTATATTAAAAATTGTTTTACTGAGTAATTAAAGGAGCGTTTCCCCATGAGAATGTACGACTTGATCAAGAAAAAAAGAGACGGT
>JAKSPW010000085.1 GCA_024404435.1 Clostridia bacterium
CGGAGGTCAGCGACAGCTCGTAGGTGCCGCTGTCGAGCGAGAGGTAATTTCCGAGCGAGTCCGCCATCATCCTGAGGCTGATCGCAGTCCCGTACGAGTCGTCCTCGTCGTAGGCGACGGAATAATGCACCATTCTGCTGTGCTCGGGGCACTTCAGCTCATCAAGCTTTCCGTCGATAAAGTACATTTCATCATATATCGTTTCGAAATAGCGTTTAAGAATCGTAGCTATTTCGGCGCGTGTCGCGGATTTTGCGGGATTGAAGTTTCCGTTCCCGTCTCCCGCGATCAGACCGGTTTTACGCAGAGCGTCAATGTATTCCCTTGACCACGACTGGAATTTTCCGGCGTCTGAGAAGCTGTCCGACAGGGGAGTGCAGTGCGAGACGTCGATATTCATCATTGAGAAAAACTCGACGAGAAGCTTGGCAATCTCCTGACGTGTTACGGCACGGTCAGGCTTGAAGGTGTTGTCCGTATATCCTCCGACAAGACCTTTTTCGACTGCCCAGCCGACGTACTCGGCGTACCACGCGCTCTTTTTCGTGTCTTTGAAGGTGAGCTTGTCCGAAAATCCCGTTTCCGTCGTTCCGGAAAGGCGGTAGAGCACCGTGACGAGCTGTGCGCGCGTCATCGACTTCGTCGGAGAAAACTCCGTGTCCGTCGTCCCCATCATAATGCCGCGCTCTGCGACGTATTCGACGGCGTCGTAGTACCACGCGCCGCTCTTTACGTCCGAAAAGCGGCCTGCGGCGGCAGCCGAGGTTGGCAGCAGAATAATTACTGCCGCGATGAGAGCGGCGACACATAATATTTTTTTGACTTTCATTTTTTTATGCCTTTCACAGTACTTTCATGTCTCAATTTTATCACATTCCGCACTCAAAGGTCAATATTTATTTATTTCGTTTTCAAAAGTTGCGGTTTTTACGAAATAATGTTAATTTCTCACACGAAATTCACATTTTCTGTTGACAATTTAACATTTGCGATGTAAAATATTATCGGAGAAAAATGTTATATTTTTACGGAAGGGCGGTGAAGAATTGCAGATAGAACGCAGAGAAATAATCAGAGAACTACTCGGTACGAAACCCTTCATATCGCTTGACGAGCTCGGGCGGATGTTCCCCGACGTGTCGGAAATGACGCTGAGACGCGACATCGAATATTTCGAAGAAACGGGCGAAGCGATCAAGGTCCGCGGCGGCTGCCGCAGCGTCGGATTCATCACGGCGAAGCCCGACGACAGAGTCAGCGAAAGACTTAAAGAAAACGTCGGAACGAAGAGAGCCATCGCAAAGGCTGCGGCGGAATTCCTCGAGACGGGCAGATCGATCTTTGTCGATTCCGGCTCGACGATGAGAAGCTTCGTCGAGCACGTCCCCGGCAAGAGATTTTCCTTCACCACGACGGACCCCGCGGTGGCGCTTGAGCTTTGCAAGGACGGCATGTCGGCCGTAAACATGGTCGGCGGCAGACTCGAGAGCGACAATCAGACCGTCACGGGACTCCAGGCAACGAGATTCCTCTCCGACATAAACATCGACGTCGCTTTCCTCGCACCCTCCGGTTACAGTGAAGAAAGCGGATTCTCGGTCGGAAACTTCAACGAATGCGAGCTGAAGCGCATCGTCGTCGACAAGGCGAAGGTGGTCGTCATGCTGATCGACAGCTCGAAGTTCGGCAAATCTCTCCCGTACACGTTCTGCACTGCGGAAAACGTCGACGTGATCGTGACCGACAGCGGTGTACCCGAGACGATAGTAAAACACGCATCCCTCTGCGGCACGAAGATCGTGATCGCGGACGCACCCGCTGAAGAAAAAAAATAAACAGTTTATAATTTACCACGAAAGGATACAAATATGGCAAATGCAGTCATCATGCCCAGACAAGGGCAGAGTGTCGAGAGTTGTATCATTACGACCTGGCACAAGAAGAAGGGCGACGAGGTAAAGGAAGGGGACATCCTGTTCTCTTACGAAACCGACAAGTCCGCATTTGACGAGCCCGCACCGGTTTCCGGCACGATGCTCGAAGTGCTGGCGGCAGAAGGCGACGTTGTACCGTGCCTTGATACCGTCTGCATCATCGGCGCACCCGGCGAAGACTATTCGGCACTCGTCGGAAGTGCAAAGGAAGCTCCTGCAGAAGCAGCAGCTCCCGCAGCCGAGGAAAAGAAGGAAGAGGCAGCTCCCGCAGCCGCAGCTCCCGCATCCACGGCAGAAGAAAACAGAGACGGCAGAGTCAAGATCTCTCCGAGAGCGAAGAATCTCGCTCTCAAGACCGGTGTCGACATGACGAAGGTCACGCCTACCGGACCTCACGGAAGAATCGTTGAACGCGACGTCAACGCCGCACTTGACGCAGGACACGTCGCAAGCGTATCCGCAGTCGAAGATTTCCTCGCAGGCAAGATCACGGCAGCCGTCGAAGAAGAGGTCGCAGAGGCAGCAGCTCCCGCAGCAGCAGCCGTACCGGCAACCGACTTCCGCGCATATACGGAAACTCCCATGTCGAACGTCAGAAAGGCGATCGCAAGAAATATGTGCGCTTCTCTCACCGAGATGGCACAGCTCACGCTCAACTCCTCCTTCGACGCTACGAGCCTTCTCGCATACAGAAAGCTCCTCAAGGAGAAGGGAGAGGCTATGGGTCTTTCCAAGGTCACCATCAACGATATGGTGCTCTATGCAGTATCCCGTGTCCTTCCGAATTATCCCGAGATCAACGCAAACCTTGTTGACGGCAAGTTCCGCACGTTCGCACACGCCAACGTATGTATGGCAGTTGACACGGATCGCGGACTTCTCGTTCCCGTTATCTTCGGCGCAGAGACACTCACACTCGGTGAGATCTCCGCTAAGGCGAAGACTCTTGCGGCAAGTGCAAGAGACGGCAAACTCACTCCCGACGAAATGTCCGGCGGCAGCTTCACGGTCTCGAACCTCGGCAGCCTCGGCATCGAGAGCTTCACTCCCGTTATCAATGCTCCGCAGACGGCTATCCTCGGCGTTTGCTGCACGACCAACCGCATGAAGGCCGACGGAACGGTCTATCCCGCAATGGGACTCTCCCTCACGTTCGACCACAGAGCAGTTGACGGCGCACCGGCAGCCAAGTTCCTCAAGGAGCTCTGCACGGCTCTCGAGAACTTCGAGCTTCTTCTTGCAAAATAAGGAGGAGAACGGAAAATGTATGATCTGATAATCCTCGGCGGCGGCCCCGCCGGATACAACGCGGCTGAAAGAGCCGCACACGGCGGACTCAAAACGCTCGTGTTTGAAGAAAGAGCTCTCGGCGGCGTCTGCCTCAACGAAGGCTGCATCCCGACGAAAACTCTCCTTTACTCCGCAAAGATCCTCGACTACGCTCACCACGGCGAAAAGTACGGCGTGACGGTCGAGGGCGCAAAGCTCGACCACGCAAAGGTCGTTGACCGCAAGGACAAGGTCGTTAAGACTCTCGTCTCCGGCGTCGGCGCAAAGATGAAGGGCGCAGGCGTTACGGTCGTGAACGGCACGGCAAAGATCACCGGCAAGAGCGCAGACGGCTTCACCGTCGAGTGCGGCGCCGATAAGTACGAAGCAAAGAAGCTCCTCATCTGCACCGGCTCCGAGGCAGTCGTTCCTCCGGTACCCGGACTCAGAGAGGCTGTCGGCACGGGACTCGCTGTCACCAACAGAGAAGTCCTCGACAGACGCGAGCTTCCGAAGGAAGTCGTCGTCATCGGCGGCGGCGTCATCGGACTCGAGATGGCATCCTACTTCAACTCCGTCGGATGCAAGGTCTCCGTCATCGAAATGATGGACAAGATCGCAGGCCCGACAGATGCGGAAATTTCCAAGATCCTTCAGAACAACTACGCAAAGCGCGGCGTTGAGTTCATCCTCGGCGCAAAGGTCGTGAAAGTGACCGACAACAAGGGCTCGGGCGTCGTTGAGTATGAAAAGGACGGCAAGACGGTCGGCGTAAAGTGCGACCTCATCCTCGTGTCCACGGGACGCAGAGCGAGAACGAAGGACATCGGTCTCGAAGAGCTCGGCGTTGCCATGAACCGCGGCGCCGTCATCACGGACGAATCCTGCCGCACGAATATCCCCGGCGTATGGGCCGCAGGCGACGTGAACGGCAAGATCATGCTCGCTCACACTGCATACCGCGAAGGCGAAGTCGCCGTATCCGATATGCTCGGCATCAAGGATAAGGTCGACTACCGTTCTATCCCGTCCGTCATCTACACGAATCCCGAGGTCGGATGCGTCGGCGAGACTCTCGAGAGCGCAAAGAAGGCCGGACTCGACGTCGAAGAGCACACGATCAGCCTGCGTTACAGCGGACGCTACATCGCCGAGAACGAAGGCGGCGACGGCATCGTCAAGATCATAGTCGGCAAGGAACACAAGAACGTGCTCGGCGTCCACATGATCGGTACGTACGCATCCGAGATCATCTACGGCGCGGCCATGATGGTAGCGCGTGAGATGAGAGTAAAAGATGTTCAAAAGCTCGTATTCCCGCACCCGAGCGTATGCGAAGTCATCCGCGAAGGTATGTTTTCAATTAAATAATTACTAAAAGGAGATAAAAGTCATGCCGAAAAGCCAATACGTAAGCACAGAAAAAGCTTTTGAAAAAGGATTTATCCATTTCGAGGATATTCCGGTCTGCCAGTACAACAAGACACTTGCAGAAGAGAAGAAGATCTACAAAAAAGAAGACTTCATGAGAATCTATCACGATATGAGAACTATCCACGAGTTCGAGACGATGCTCAACGAAGTCAAGACAAAGTCCTGTTACAACGGTGTTGAATACTCCAACCCCGGCCCTGCTCACCTCTCCATCGGTCAGGAAGCATCCGCAGTCGGTCAGGCATACTGCCTCGACATCAACGACTTCTCGTTCGGCTCTCACAGAAGCCACGGCGAGATCCTCGCAAGAGGTCTTTCCTCCATCGAAAAGCTCGATGACAAAGAGCTCTACGACATCATGAAGGAATTCCTCGGCGGTTCCGTACTCTCCGTTGTTGAGAAGCACATGAAGGGCGACGGAACGATCAAGTCCCTCGCTAAGAACTTCTACCTCTACGGCGCACTCGCAGAGATCTTCGCACGTACGACCGGCTTCAACCGCGGTCTCGGCGGATCCATGCACGCCTTCTTCATCCCGTTCGGCCTGATGCCCAACAACGCCATCGTCGGCGGCTCCGGCCCGATCGCTCTCGGCGCAGCTCTTTACAAGAGAGCAAACAGCAAGCCGGGTATCGTTATCGCAAACTCCGGTGACGGCGCTCTCGGACGCGGTCCCGTTCTCGAGTCCTTCAACTTCGCATCCATGGATCAGATCACGAAGCTCTGGGGCATGGACGGCAAGTACTCCGACGCAGGCATGCCGATCCTCTTCAACGTATTCAACAACTTCTACGGTATGGGCGGTCAGACCAGAGGCGAAACGATGGGCTTCGATATGCCCGCACGTCTCGGCGCAGGCTTCAATCCCGACGGCATGCACGCCGAAAGGATCAACGGCTACGATCCGCTCGCAGTCATCGACGCAACGACGAGAAAGAAAGCTCTCCTTCTCGAAGGCAAGGGCCCCGCAATGCTCGACGTCGTAACGTACCGTATTTCCGGTCACTCCCCGTCCGACTCCTCCACCTACCGTACTCCCGAAGAGATCGAAGAGTGGAAGGCAGCAGACCCGATCGCAGCTTACAGAAAGAAGCTCGTCAAGGGTAAGGTCGCAACGGAAGCCGAGTTCGAGGCTATGGACGAGATGATCATCAACCGTATGACCGAGATCATGAAGCTCGCCATCAACGACGAAATTTCTCCCCGTATGGACCTCAACAAGGATCCCGAAGCTATCGCATCCATCATGTTCTCCAACCAGAAGGTCAAGTCCATGGATCCCTCGAGAGAAGCTGAGATGCTCATGCCGAAGGAAGAGGTTCCGAGAGTTAAGGAAATCGCTAACAAGTCGCGCAAGGCATTCGACGAGCAGGGCAAGGCTCTCCCGAAGATGAAG
>JAKSPW010000086.1 GCA_024404435.1 Clostridia bacterium
CTGCCGCGAGGTTGAGTGGAGACGCGGGAGTGCAGAGAAGTATGCCCGCCGAACTGCCGGACGTGCTCTCAGTCACGGCGTGAAGGACCCGAGAGCCTTTTTCTCCGACAGTTGAGAGGGATTCGATCCCGCAGCCCGCGATCCAGCCCTCCGTGCTGTGCTTGTCGGAAAAGTCCCATGCGGAGAAGCCCTCCGCTTCGCCGTTGCCGCTCTCCGCTTCGCCGTACAGCATAATGGCGGAGTCGCCGACCGCGTCGGTGCAGAGCTTTCTGTAATCGCCGTGAGTGAGAGGAGTGCCGAGCTTTTTCGCGCAGAGGAAGATGCCTCTGACCGCCGCGCTGTCTACCGTTCTGCAGAATTCCGCGAAGAGCTCTGTTACGCCGTCCGCTTCAGCCGGAGCATAGCATAATACCGAGAACATCTGAGGGGAAGTGCCGTTTCTCCTTGCGTCGGAGGTGATAGCATCGACTTCGTCGGGCGCCTCGGGCTCGGACGTCTCGAACATCGCCGCCCACGGGACGCTTCCGATGACAGACAGCCTCTCCGAGAAGAGAGCGGCGAATAATTCAGCCGAAAGTCCGTCCTTCATCTCTCCCGTCACGAGCGGTACCGTGACGAAGAACCCGTCGAGCTTTTCCGAGGCGATACCGTAAGTGAGACGCGCGAGGTAAGCGGCGTCGGCGGCGTACGAATACTCTCCGAGCACGGTCTTGGCCGTATACTCGGGAGAATTGATGCCGGAGGAAATAACGATCGACGCCGTGTTCGGGTACCTTTCGCAGAGAAAGGACACGATAGCGAGATACATATTGACAGCCTCCTCCGAATCGGTCCGGACGAGGAATTCTTTTGCAGAACTGTTCATGCTGACGAGCATTTCGCCCGTTCTTTTCGATCTGATAGGAGAAGAGCAGACGAGCTTCAGATATACCGACGTTCCCGACGAGCGGTGAAAGTCCATCTCGCTGTCAAGCTCGCCGAGATACTCGCCGTCAACGCCGAAGACGTATCCGCCTCTCGTCAGCGAGGTGCCCGTGACCGTTTCACCGAGGCACAGACGGCTGATGTCGACGTCGACCATGACCTTCGGCACTCCGGACTCGAAGACGTCGACGGGATCCGCGCCGTAAAGGCCCGCTTCGGAGCCCGAGAGGATCTCGCGGCTCACCGGATCGGCAAATCTCGGCTCGCTGAGCACGTGCAGCTTTTCACCGTCGTCGACGGCTGTGAAGAACATCGTGTCGGACAGAGGAGAGCCGACGTCGCTTTCCGACACGCTCATGGAGAAGCGTGAGGAAACGCTCGCCTCACTCAGCCGCCTCGGCTCGCCGCCGAGGGCGGACACGGCGTAAAGGCCGATCTTTTCGTCCTGAAATCTGTCGATCTCTTCCTCGAAGAGCCTGCCGTCAAGACGCAGTTTCCCGTCGGAGGCACTCAGCGAGACGACGGTCTGATCCGCGTGCGTGTCGCTCTCGTCGGTGAGGGTGAAGCCGAGCCTGTCGATCACCGTTCCGTCCGTCGGGACGGTCAGCACCGTGCCCGCGTCCTCCGCGACGAGCCGCATCATAGTCACCCCGTCGGTCGGAATATCCGCGACGAGCTCGGAGCCGTCACGCACCGTCTTTATTTCCGCTTCCTCGGAAGCGGCACCGACTGCGGCGTAGATAACGCTGCCCTTTTCCGCACCGCGGACTCCGAACGAAACGACCGTGTCGGGCTCGTTTACGGTCAGCTTTCCGCCCGAAAAATCGGCACTTCCCGAGAATACGGAGACGAAATCGAGATTCTTTTCTTTCAGATAATCGAGCTTTCCGTCAACGGTGAAGGGGAAGGTCAGATAAACCGCGGACGGACCGTCTGACGATACTGTGACGGTTATGCTCCTTGATTTTTCGCTTTGAGTGCCGACGTCGGCAAGAAGGATGAACGGCTTTCCCGATACGACGGGAGAGGTGCCGCGCAGAGGATTTCTGCCTCCGACGGAGAGGGACATCTCGGGATACTCGCTGCCGTCGGCGACGTAAACTCCGACTCCGATGCAGTCCGAAAAGGACGCCTTGGACGGGACCTCAAAGGTCAGCGAGACTTCGTCTTCAAAGTCTTCACTGACGTATCTCGAGCCGCGTACGGCCACAAGCGCGGGCGAGGACTCTGAGTCTGACGTCGGGGTCTTCTGCTCGCAGACGGTCTTCGCGCCGTCGGGCAGCGCGATCCCGTCGAAGCGATCCGATGCCTCGCCGCAGACCTTCGCGAAAACGGGGATTTCCGTCACCTTGTCCGCACCGTGAACGCCGACGGGCATGACCGCGGCGAAAAGCAGGACTAAGATGACACCGTAAAACCGGAACTTTTTCATTTTTACCTTTCAGTTATGAGAAAACAGAGGCACCGGAGCGCCTCATTTCTTGTAGTGTGACGTGCGGAGACCGGGGCGGCGCAGCGGCTTCGGCCCCGGCGCAGGGTTTTATTTATTATAGCAGTAATCCGAATTTTTTTCAAGTACCAACTTGACTCCCGCCCGCCGGCACCGGCAGACCCTTCGTGACCTGATGACCAATATACGAAAAAAACAATTTTTACCTCTTGACAATAAAAATGCCGCAATATATAATCATTAGTGTAGACAATTATTCACTTTTAAGGAGACTTTTATGAAAAAACTGCTTTCCGCGGTGCTCGTCCTTGTGATGGTCATCTCCCTCGTCCCCGTGACGTATGCGGCGGACACGATAGGACAGGAACTGAAAAACGACTTCCTTTCTGCGGGAATATCCAAGCCCGAGAAGGGATACATTCAGACGATTCAGCATCTCAACAAGGATGAATACGGCGCCGAGGATTACACCTACGGGTATCTCGGGACCGATATCAGCCTTGCGACTTACATGCCGCAGGAGCTGTACGCCGTGGCTCTCGAACGTGAGAAGCTCGGCGATGAAGCTTTCATGGAAAAGTACGGCATTGACGACGAATTCGTTTTCTGGCAGATCGACATGCGCCTTGACGGCGGACCGTGGCAGTACGACACGTCATGGGACGAATATGTGTGGAACGGACTGATCACAAACAACACGTCTTATATATCCAGATCATACAAGAACTATATCGAAGATATCAGAAATACAGGGTGTTATTATTATGGTATTCTCGGCGGCGGTCTCAAGACCGGGACCAACCATAACGACGGTGAAGAGGGAGCTTATTTCGACTTCGGCTCGCACAGGATCGGCTTCAGGGTAAGGTACGGCCTGTCCATCGACAACTATTACGACGATGAGGACAGCGAACTCATTTTCAGCCCGTGGTCCGATGAGATCTCGTACGGCAAGAACGGAAATCCGGTCACCTATTCAAAACCGACCTCGATCCCCGCGCCAACGATAAGCGATCTTGAGTTCGTTTATGACGAATGGGACAACGATTACGATATTTCATTCATGATCGACGCTCCCGAATCCGTCGATAAGGACAGAGACTTCTTTGACACCTACGGCGGCGGCGGTATCAGCGGTATCTACGGTGAGATCAGCATAAATAACGGCGACTGGGAAGCAGTGGCGATCTCCGGCGACTGGGAATACTTGGGCAAGAGGTGGTTTTACTATACTTCCGATGAACTCGGCTTCACTCCCGGTGACAATATCAAGCTCCGTGTCCGCATCACGGGATATACTTATGACGACGACGGAGACCGTGACATGTATTCACCGTGGTCGAACGTGATCGAAGCCGGCGCGAAGGTCATCGAGCAGCTTCCGGATTTCGGCAGCGCACCGACGATCACTGCCGCCGGTGTCGGAGTGAGCACGCCCTCATCGGTCTCTCTCACGGTAAAAAAGCCGGATGAGCTGAAAGCTTTCACGAGCGCACTTAACAGCGCGTCTGACAAGGCAGACTTCCTTTCGAACTACAATCTGTCTGACTTCGGCGTGTACGCTCAGATAAGCTTCGCCATTGACGAGCCCGATGATTATACGGACAAATGGGAATGGAATTACGGCGACAAGGCAGTCGAAGACTCCGAGTGGGAATACGTAAGACTTCCCGTCGACCTCGGCGCGGACTCCGACGTATTTGAAATACTGAATATCGGAAGCGCGTGGGACGGCAGCTGGACGGACGACGAGACCGGTTGGAAGAACGTCATAAAAGACGGCGTTTATTCGGTCGATAACGGCAAGATCACGATAGACTACCGCGAGCATACGCTCTTCCTCTGGGTAAGATACTACATTGAGTACAAGACCGCGGACGATACCTCGTACAGAAGCGAGACTTCGTACTGGACCGACAGATTTGACTACGGTCAGGAATACGTTCAGCCGACCTCGCTCGACGCTCCGACTGTCACGGGTCTGACCGTGACCGACGAAAAATATCTGAACTATCCGTATATCGAAGTGGAAGTTCCCGCACCGGCAAGCGTTCTTGCGGCGCAGAGAGAAGCCGTCAAATTCGGAGACGACATCAACCTCGTGATCGAAGCAAGCGTTGCACACGAAGACTTTGTAAGAGTGATCAACACTTCGTATCTCGACGAGGGAACGTACAGATTCTCGCTTAATGAAGCGACGGAACTGACGACGATCCTCGACGGAACGCCTCTGCTCGTCAGGGCGAGATACTACTATGCCGACCGCAATTACGAGGTCACGCCGGCAAACGTGTTCTCGGATTATTCGCCGTCAAGAGAGACCGAGCTGTACGGACTCCATAATCACAACTGGGACCTCGTATCCGACACCGCAACGTGTACCGAGGACGGAGTGAGAACGTACGAGTGCACGGAATGTCACGAAAGAACGACAGAAAAGTCGGATAAGCTCGGCCACAGCTACGGCGACTTCGTGATCGAAAAAGAGCCGACCTACACGGAAAAGGGTCTCAAGGTCTACACCTGCACGAGATGCGGACACAGAGACGAGTACGAGCTCGATCTCGTTCCCCATATCCATGAGTTCGTTGACGCCGGCGTCGCTCCCACCTGCACGGAAGACGGATACGTTCAGGAAGAATGCAGGATCTGCAAGATCCCCGGAGACTATACCTTCCTTCCGAAGCTCGGACACGATTTCGCGAAAGATTATACGGTAGACGTTCAGCCGACGTATCACTCCGAAGGATCGAAATCGCGTCATTGCCTCAGATGCTCCGAAACGACCGACGTCACGGTCATCCCCGCGCTCGTCTGCGAGCACGATTATAAGGAAACGGTCGTTCCCGCGACCTGCACGGCGGACGGTTACGTCATTCACGAATGCCCGATATGCGGCGACAAATACACCACGGAGCCGACGCCTCTCGACCCCGCTCTCGGCCACGCATGGTCAACGGAGTGGACGGTAGACGTTCAGCCGACGCTTGAAAACGAAGGCCGGAAATCCTTCCATTGCCTCAGATGCGGAGCTATCGACGAAAGCTCGGTAACTGTACTTCCCGTGCTTGAGGACACGACGTCGAAGTACAAGGATATCAAATCGAACAAATGGTATAAGGACGCCGTCGACTTCGTGGTCGGAAGAGGACTGATGAACGGTACCTCCGCAGACCTTTTCCAGCCCGACCTTGCGATGAACCGCGCAATGCTCGTTACGGTGCTTTACCGTGTCGAGGGCTCTCCCGCAACAACGGCGACGACTCCGTTTACGGATCTCAGACAGAGCTGGTATAAGGACGCAGTCGCATGGGCTTATGAAAACAATATCGTAAACGGCATTTCCGAAACAAAGTTCGGCCCCGAAAAGCCGATCACGAGAGAACAGATGGCAGCCATCCTGTACAGATATTCGGACTATAAGAAGTATGATATCTCCGAAAAGGCGGACGTCAGCTCCTTCCCGGACTATGCAAAGATAAGCTCCTATGCACTCGAGCCCCTGCAGTGGGCGGTCAAGACGAACATCATCGGCGGCACGTCCGGTGCCGACGGCAAGACCTACGTCGACCCGAAGGGCAATGCGACCAGAGCGCAGGTCGCAACGATCCTCATGAGATACTGCAAGCTCATGGGAGTCTGA
>JAKSPW010000087.1 GCA_024404435.1 Clostridia bacterium
GGAAACGAATACGAAGCGACCTACCCGAAACGGGCAAAAGGTCTTGTAAAAAACGGCAGGGCGCGCTTCGTGAATGAAAACACGATTTGCCTTGCGTGCCCTCCGGAAAACATTATGGAGGACAAAATAATGGAAAATAAAGAAATCATAATCGACGAGACGACCGGAGAAGTAACGGAAACCGAAAAATCGGTATTGTACACGCTCGACTACGCACTTGGGCAGCTCGAAGAGGTCAGAGCGAATTCTCTCGGTTTTGCAGCAGAGGTAAGAGAAACGCTCGCCTCGTTAAATTACGACGGGCCGGGTGATATCGGAGCGCAGGCAGGGGCGCAGGCTCTCGAAGCTCTGATAAAAGAGCAGTTTGAAACGTACAACAAGCTCATCGACTTCTACACAGACATGATCGCAGATCTGAAAAAAGAGCGCGAGGAAACAGCAAAGGATGACCGAACACAGTATATGGACTTTGTGAAAGACTGTGTCGGGAAGTCCAAAAACGGACTCTTGCCCGATTTTGAAAAGCTCTGGAAAGTAATGAACAACTGAAAAGGATCCCCGCTCTACGGAGCGGGGATTTTTTCTTGACAAAACCGCATCGGTGTGATATCATTTTTTCAGTACTTAATCACACACGGAAAGGCTTTTACCATGACTGACACGACAAATAAATTCGGGATGTTTATCCACTGGGGCTTCTACGCACAGCTCGGCCTGCAGGAGCAGGCGTACGCGCGCTACGACATTCCGCGCGAGGAATACGAGGCTCTGAAGGACACCTTCAATCCCGTCGACTACGACCCCGAAAAATGGGTGCTTCTCGCCAAGAACGCGGGCATGAAGTACATCACGTTCACGACGAAGCATCACGACGGCTTCTGCATGTGGAACACCGCCTACACGGATTATAACATCATGAACACTCCGTACGGCAAGGACGTGCTGAAAGAGCTTGCCGACGCCTGCCATAAGCACGGGATGCTCCTCTCGCTTTACTATTCCAACCCCGACTGGCACCACCCGTACAGCTACAATCCGGCGTCCTCCCATCAGTGGAAGGCAGTCAACAAAGAAGAAGTGAAGCTCGACGTTTACGTGCAGTTCATCAAGGATCAGATGACGGAGCTGCTGACGAATTACGGCCCGATCTACACGATGTTCTGGGACATCAACCCGTACGTCGAGGACAAGTCCATCAACGAGCTGGCACGTAAGCTGCAGCCGGACATCCTCATCAACGACCGCGGCTTCGACACGGGAGACTTTTCCACCCCCGAAAGGGAATACGCGCCGACTCCGAACTCTGCCCGCTTCACGCGCATGACCGAGGCGTGCAACTCGCTCGGCGTGCAGAGCTGGGGCTACCGTGAGAGGGAAGACTTCTACTCGCTGAAACACATAATGTCTTCGATCGACCGCATCATGGCGATGGGCGGCAGCTACCTTCTGAACGTCGGGCCCGACGCGAAGGGAGTCATCACCGATGAATATGCCGACCGCCTCAGAAGGGTCGGCGACTGGTACAACCGCATGGAGGGCTGCCTTGTCGGCCACGAGAGCGACACGTTCGACTACGGTGTCCGCGGAGAAAACTGCCTCGTCACGCGCAAGAACGGGAAGCGCTACTTCCACTTCCCCGACGGGATCTCGTCGACTGCAGTGACCTTCAAAAACATGCCCGAAATGCCGAAAAAGGTGCGCCTCATGAACACGGGAGATGAGCTGGAGTCCGGCATGGAGCTCCTGCCGGAATTTTTCAACGGCGCGACGGGAAAGCCGGATTCTCTCCTGTTCCACGTCCGCGGGATCCCCGTGGATGAGCTCTGCCTCGAGCCGATCGTGATCGAGATGACGTTCTGAAAAACAGTCTGTTTATTTCGCGGGCGGGCTCTGTCAAGCATCTGCGCATCAACCGTTGGTTTACGCCGCGGCATAAAAAGCAGTTGTTGACAGGGCGCGCACGGTATGATATACTTTTCATGAAAGCTCGGCGAAAAGCCGCAAAATAATCTAAATACGGAGGGAAAATCATGGATTACGGCAAATCTTCATCTTTTTCGACGGCATCGGGCGAAAACCGTCAGTACGTCGTTCTGCAAGTCACGCTGAAGGAGAAATTCATCGGTACGGGCTCGGGCAACCTCACGGAGCTTGAGGACGTCATCAACGATCAGGCAGCAAAGGGCTACCGCCTGCACACGATCACGACCTCGAACGGCGGAAGCAAGGGACTCCTCGGCGGCGACAGGATCCAGGCAACACTCGTTTTTGAGAGAATATGATCGGCGCGCGCCGATAATGATGTTTGCCCATACGGGCAAACATAGCATCATTGTGCCGTAGGCACAGCATCATTTTGCGGCATCGCCGCAAAGCATCATAAGCCGCCTGCGGCGGCGACATCATTAAAAACGAAAAAACAGCACCTTCGGGTGCTGTTTTTTCGTTGACGGACGTACCGGCGGGAGATGAACGTATTTTTATCTGTAGGGGATGGCGTCCCCGACATCCCGCAACGAACGGTTTTATTCTTTTTGAACGGGACGTCGGCACGACTTTAGTCGTGTGACGCACGTCCCCTACAATTTCATAAAAAATCGCGTGCTCCGTTCGCCCCGACGACCCGATCGCGCTGATGCGATCGGAAATCTCCCGTGCCGCAGTCTCCTTCCGATTTTTTCCGGCAAGCCGTCGAAAAAACCACCTCCCTCTCGGAGGGAGGCATTGCGTAAAAGCATCGCCGAGATACAAATGCCGATATTCAGAAAGCTGTTTAATGTTTCGGCTGAACTTACGATGGCTTCCTCCGGGAGGAAGCTGTCAGCGGGATGCTGATGAAGTCGAAGGCGTCGTATCTCGCGGGGCTGATGCCGATAACGCGATCGTGCGAAACGTCAGCCTCGCATCCGAAAAGAAGCTCGAACTCTTCCTTCTTCGGGAGCGGGAGCAGTGACGAGAGGCGCTCATATGTCTGCCCGCCGTAAAAGTCCCAGCCGGGTGAGACGAGCTCGTCCCAATAGTGGTCGGTGATGCAGACGGTTTTCAGCCCCGCGGCGCCCGCGTCTGCGATGACTCTTTCGGGCGTCTGGGTGGGGTCTCCCGAGCAGGGAGAGAGGTGCGTGTGCACGTGAAGATCGTGGTCGATAATAAATTTCATTTTCTGCCTCCGCGGGAGTATACTTTCAGCTTATTATATCACATTTCCGGCAAAAAAAGGACGGTTTTGCGGACTTTTCCCGAAAAAGCGGGCGGGAACTCATTGTCTATTCCGACTCTTCAAAGAAATCATCCGTTGAACAGCCGAGTATTTTTGCGATATGCGGCAGGAAAACGATGTCCGGCAGGCAGATTTCCTGCTCCCACTTATAAACTGCCTGCGCGGAAACACCGATGAGCTTCCCGAAATCTCTTTGTGAGAGACCGTGACACTCTCGGTACGCCTTGATCTTTTCCGCGATCGTGATGAGGTATAACGGCATATTCACGCAATTTCCCCGCCTTTGATCTTTATTTTCCGCATACGGCTTATGACGGCTTTCAGCTCCTGCGGGCGCGGAAGATCGAGGAACCGTTCGGTCGTGGTGAAAAATCCCGAAAAGACCGTGTCGAGTCCTTCCTTTTCGATTTTGTCGTAAAGCCCGTCGATCTTAGCCTCAAGGTCGATCTTTTTGTCCTTGTTGCTGACTTCAAGATATCGGAGCATATAGCCGAGCGCGTCGAGCTGACGCTTTGTTATTATGTCGTGGAGTCCGCGCACGTCGATCTGCTCGTCGCCGATGAGGATAAATCCCATGTCGGACACCTCGAGCTTTTCGCTCCCGCACCCATCGGGATATGACGAAAATCCGTCCGAGTACAGCGTTCGGTGCTGTTCCCACACCGTCGGCGCGGGAAGATCCTGCGAGACTCCGTGCGAGGAGCAGATCTCCTTTGACCTTTCGGTAACGTCGCGGATGAGATAATCGTCCATCATGTAGATCCTGTCGGCGACGGCGAGGTATTCGCCGCTTCCTCCGATGACGAGCACGGTCGAGACTCCGCACGCTTTCCAAAGCTCGTTCACGCGGTCCGTGAACGGCGTGATCGGCTCTTTTTCGATCAGCTCCTTCATCATCCCGTCACGGATCATGAAGTTGGTAGCACTTCTGTCCTCGTCGATCAGAAGGAGCTTCGCGCCGCAGTCCACAGCCTCCATGATGTTCGCCGCCTGCGAGGTCGAGCCGGAGGCGTGATCGGTCGAAAAGTCGCGCACCTCTCCGCAGGGAAGCCACTTGATGAACGGCGAGATGTTCACGCTCTTCACGCTCCGCCCGTCCTCTGCCGAGATCGTCATGGCACTGCCGTCGGTGATGCACAGCTCGCGCCCGTCGCCCATGGCGTGGTCGTAGATCCCGGCGGAGATCGCGTCGAGCAGAGTCGATTTTCCCGAATAACCGCCGCCGGTGATGACCGTCACGCCGCGCTTTATGCCCATGCCGCGCACTCCGCAGACCTCGATCTCATCGCCCGGTGTCGACCGGAACGGCACGGCACCTTCAAGCGGCAGATCGGTGCCTTTCGAGCGCGGAAGAATACTGCCGTTAGCGACGAAGGCGCAGTATTCGCTGTCCTTCAGCCATGCCCTGATCGAAGTCTGCTTTTCTGCGAGCGCGAGCGCATCGCTTAGCCGCGCCGCGTCAAACTGCGAGACGAAGGTGTCGATGGCGTCGGGGAGATCGCGGCAGAGCATCTGCGCCGTCTTTCTGATCCTCTTTTTCGGGAGCTGTACCTGCATACGGATGCACAGACACATCTTCGGCGGGCGGGCGACACCGTCGTCGAGCAGATAAACGGTGTTTCCGCCGCCGTTTTCGTAGTCCTTCTGCGGGCAGAGCGCGAAGAACGCCGTGTTCCGCGTCAGCACTTCGCCTCCGGGACGGTGGAGATAATATTTTCCGTTCTCGTTGTCCGGTCGGGAGCGGTTGTACAGCTCCGCATTCAGCGCGTCGATGTACGGCGCGAGCTCACGCAGACAAAAGTCAGCCGCGGCATCTGACGTGTTCTCAAATCCGAGACGATCCGTCGGGATCTGCCACGTCAAGGTCGGTTTGTCCTGCGCGAGCTTGTGAGTCGCTTCGATATCGAGCGCGATCCCGTCGTGGTAAAACGTGTTGTAGTGATCTTTGTATTTCGGCTGTTCGTCAAAGTTTGCCGGATAGACGGTCACTTCCCCTTCGTACATTTCACGGTACGTCGAGGTGTCTTCTTTCATGTTAAACAGATAGTATTTCAGTCGCTTCAATGGCATTCCTTCTTTCGTTTCAATATCAAATAGTTTCTCTGCGGGGATGCTTACCGTAACGGTCGGTTTGTCCTGCGCCAGCTTGTGCGTGCAGGTGAAATCAAAGCCGATATCTCCGTTAAAATACCTGCTGTCGTAGTCGTCCCACGGAAGCCCGGACTTCGGCACGACTTTCATCTTGCCCTCGTACATCTCCGTGTAGGTTGAAGTGTTCGGGTCCATGCCGAGCAGTTTTTGTTTAAGTCGTTTCAATCTTTTCCTCCTTTTTTCGACATGACGGACCCTGCGTTTCCCGCGAAAACAAAAAGCACCCTTCCGGGTGCAGACTCCTGCCTCAAGGCGGGAGGACAAACAAAAAACGCACCCGGGACCGGATGCATATGACATTGTTCCGCGTTCAAATAGCCGCAGGCGACGTATATGACATCCGAATAATTCCTGTTTTCATAGTGGTCGCCTCCTTTAAGTTAGTTTTTGTTATTTACGGGAACAGTATATCATACTTCGCGCGCTCTGTCAAGCACCGATCCATCAACCGTTGGTTTACGCCGCGGAGGAGCGGGGTTTGAGCCCACAGGCGGACAAGCAGACGAAACGGCGGGAAATTAACGTGTTTTTATCTGTAGGGGATGGCGTCCCCGACATCCCGCAACGAACGGTTTTATTCTTTTTGAACGGGACGTCGGCACGACTTTAGTCGTGTGACGCACGTCCCCT
>JAKSPW010000088.1 GCA_024404435.1 Clostridia bacterium
TCTTTTTAAAAAAAGTTTCTCTGGACTCTTCAAAAGCTTTCAAAAAAGATTAACGTTGCCGGTAGGGGTCGGCGCCCTCGACGACCCGAATGGTTTTTCTGTGTAACGTAATTGAGATATTCACACATGCAAATGCGTGTCGACCAAATAATGTGCTGCGCGGCGGGGCGTCGAGGCGCCGCCCCCTACCGAAAAGAAAGGCTTTTTATGCCGAAGCAGCTTATCGACCCTGCCCATGCACCCCTTTTTCAAAGTTTTTTGAAAGGGGTACGGGGAAAACCTTTTTCAGGGAAAAGTTTTCCCCGCTAAATAAAGTAAATAATAAAATTTCGGAGGAAATAAAAATGCTTGAACTTGCAATCGGAATCATTTTAGGCGGATGTGCCATCGGCGCGGGACTTGCTCTTATCGCGGGTATCGGCCCCGGTATCGGTGAAGGCAACGCGGTAGCGAAGGCATGCGAAGCGATCGGCCGTCAGCCGGAATGCAAAGGCGACGTTACGACGACGATGCTTATGGGTTGTGCTATCGCAGAGACGACGGGTCTTTACGGACTTGTCATCGGCATCCTGCTCATCTTCGTTGCGCCGGGACGTTTTGTCGACATCCTGATGAACGCGATCAAATAAAAAGGGGTAAATATGCAGTCTCTTGAAATCATTTCGGTCAACGTATGGCAGATCGTGATTTCGCTGTGCAACCTTGCGATCCTTTTCTTCGTACTGAAGAAGTTTCTGTACAAGCCGGTAAAGAAGGCACTCGCCGCGCGCGAGGCGACTCTTAACGGGCAGTACGACCGTGCTGCCGCCGCCGAAGCGGAAGCGGGCGAGATGAAGCGTCTTTGGGAAGAGAAGATGACGGGAGCCGACGAGAGTGCCGAAGCCATCATAAAGGAAGCCACGGAGTCGGCGGGACGCCGCAGCGAGGCGATCCTTGACGAGGCGAAGGAGAAGGCGGGGCGCATCGTGCGTCAGGCGGAGACCGACGCCGAGCTCGAGCGCTCACGCGCGGAGGCAGGCATGAGGCAGGAGATCGTCGACGTGTCGGCGCTCCTCTCCGAGAAGATGCTCCGCCGCGAGATCAACGAGGAAGATCACAGAGAACTGATCGACTCGTTCCTCTCCGAGATCGGCAATGAGGATAACAGACAATGACGGATATCTGCAAGGAATACGCCGTGGCTCTTTTCGAGCTGGCGGGCGAAAAGGGCGGCAGAGGCGAGCTGATGGATGCGCTATCGTTCATTGAGGGCATCTTCGACGTGACGCCGGGGCTGTCCGGCTTCCTGCGCTCACCCGCGATCCCGCTGAGCCGCCGCACCGACACGGTGAAGGAGGCGTTCGGGGACAGCGTTCCCGAGACGGCAGTGAACTTTCTGTGTCTTCTCTGCGAGAAGGGGCAGACGGATCTCTTCCGCGACGCCGTAGGCGAGTACGCGAAGCTCTATGAAGAGAGCGTACGCCGCAGCCGTGCCGTGGTCACGAGTGCGGTTGAACTGACGGACGCCGAAAAGGAACGCCTTGCCGAAGCTCTCACGAAGAAGAGCGGGACGGATCGCGTCGACGTCGAATACGTGATCGATCCCGATATCATCGGCGGTGTTATCGTCGAAACGGGCGGCGAGGTCATGGACGGAAGCGTCAGAGGCCGCCTCAACTCAATAAAAAAGGGGTTAGAAAATGAGTAAACGACCCGAAGAAATAAGCAATATTCTGAAAGAACAGATCAGAAACTATAAAGAGCAGGTCGAGATGACCGAGACGGGCACCGTCGTGCTCGTCGGCGACGGTATCGCCCGAGTTTACGGACTCCGTAACTGCATGGCGAGCGAGCTTCTCGAATTTGACGACGGCAGCGTCGGACTCGCGCAGAACCTCGAGACCGACACGGTCTCCGTGGCTCTTCTCGCGGACAACAACGACATCCGCGAGGGCACGACTGTCCGCCGCACGGGCAAGGTCTTGTCCGTTCCGGTAGGAGAAGCCCTCCTCGGCAGAGTCGTGAACGCCCTCGGCGAGCCGATCGACGGCAAAGGCCCCGTCGAGACCACCGAGACGCGCCCGATCGAGTCGGAGGCTCCCGGCATCATCGAGAGAAAATCCGTTTCCGTACCGCTTCAGACGGGCATCAAGGCCATCGACAGCATGATCCCGATCGGCCGCGGTCAGAGAGAACTTCTCATCGGCGACAGACAGACGGGTAAATCCGAGATCGCTCGCGACGCGATCATCAATCAGAAGAACACCGGAGTCATCTGCATCTACGTTGCGATAGGACAGAAAACGTCATCCGTCGTCTCCCTTGCCACGGAGCTTGCGGCGACGGGCGCGATGGATTATACGATAATCGTCTCCGCTACGGCGTCGGAAAGCGCGCCGCTTCAGTACATTTCCCCGTATTCGGGCTGTGCCATGGCGGAGTATTTCAGAGAGCAGGGACGCGACGTGCTGATCGTCTACGACGACCTCTCGAAGCACGCCGTCGCATACCGCGCACTCTCACTTCTCATCCGCAGACCGCCGGGACGCGAAGCGTACCCCGGTGACGTATTCTACCTGCACTCACGTCTGCTCGAGCGCGCCGCGTGCGTCGCTCCCGAGTACGGCGGAGGCTCCATCACGGCTCTGCCGCTGATCGAGACGCAGGCGGGCGACGTTTCGGCATACATCCCGACGAACGTCATTTCCATCACGGACGGACAGATCTTCCTCGAGACCGAGCTGTTCCACGCGGGCGTCATGCCTGCCATCAACCCGGGTATCTCGGTCAGCCGTGTCGGCGGTGCCGCACAGCTGAAGGGCATGAAGAAGGTCTCGGGCGAGCTGAAGCTTCTGTACTCGCAGTACCGCGAGCTTCAGGCGTTCTCGCAGTTCGGAAGCGACCTCGACGCGGACACGAAGGCGCGTCTCGCGCTCGGCGACAGAATAGTCGAGGTGCTCAAGCAGGGCAGAAATTCACCCGTGAGACCGGGATGCCAGGTCGCGATCATCTACGCGGTGATCAACGGATACCTGAACGACGTGGCGGTCGCGGACGTTCACGATTACGAAACGCGCCTCTACGACAAGCTCGAAGCGGACTACAAGGACTGGCTCGAAAGGATCGAGTCGGGCTCGTTCACGGACGGGGACGTTGAGGAGCTGAAAGAGGCTCTCGGCTCGATGCGGAGGTAAGGCATGGGCGCCGATATGAAAAATCTGCGCACGCGGATACGCAGCGTGGATTCCACCCTTCATCTGACGAAGGCGATGGGGCTCGTCGCCTCGTCGAAGATCCGCCGCGCCAACGAAGCGATGGCGAAAAGCAGGGAATACGCCCGGGCGATCGGCTCGATGATCGAGACGCTCACGGGCAGTGCCGAGACGAGAAAAAGCCCCTACATGACCGTGCGGGACACGGGCAGAACGAGGCTCATCGTGATCGCGGGAGACCGCGGTCTCTGCGGCGGCTACAACGCCAATATTTTCCGCCTCATGCGCGAATATCCCGACACGGACAACTATCCGATCGGCAAGAGAAGCTCCGACCGCTACGGCGGCGGATACAAGTCGAGCGAGACGTTCTCGAGAGACGACAGCTACGAGCTTGCAAGTCTCATGTGCCGCGACTTCAGGGAAGGCAAGTACGACAGGCTCGGCATCGTCTGCACGGAGTACGTTTCGGTGCTCTCGCAGACGGCGACGGTAAAGTGGGTGCTCCCGCTGACCGCGTCCGATAAGAACGACGCCGCGGGCATCCTTTTCGAGCCGAGTGAAGAAGCCGTTCTCGACGCGGCGGTCCCCGAATACGTTTCGGGGCTCATCATGGAGGCAGTACGCGAGTCGTTCGCCTGTGAGGTCGCCGCACGACGCATGGCAATGGACAGCGCGGGCAAGAACGCGGAGGAAATGATCGCGGACCTGCAGCTCAGCTACAACCGCGCACGTCAGGGCGCGATCACGCAGGAGATCACCGAGATCGTCGCCGGCGCCAACGCGGAATAAAAACTTTGAAAAAGTTTTTAATGCACCGCAAGGTGCAATTCATGTGTCTTTTGTCGGGCAAAAGATACAATTCACGGCGAAGCCAATTCATGCGCCGTGAAGCGGCGCAATTCATTTCGATGAATTCTCGCTTCGCTCCATGAATTGCCCGACTTCGTCGCGGCATGAATTGCGTTTGAGCTTCGCACAAACGCATGAATTGCGGCAAAGCCGCATTAAGAAGGAGAAGATATGACACAAAGCAAAGCCGGAACAGTCACGCAGGTCATGGGACCTGTCGTTGACGTCGGATTCGAAGAGGGATGCCTTCCCTCGATATTCAACGCGCTGACGATGCCGATCGGCGGGCGTACCCTCACTGTCGAGGTCGCGCAGCACATCGGCAACAACACCGCGCGCTGCATCGCCATGGCATCCACCGACGGACTTCAGCGCGGCACCGCCGTCACGGACACGGGCGCGCCGATCAGCGTTCCCGTCGGCAGAGAGACGCTCGGACGCATCTTCAACGTCCTCGGCGAGGCGGTAGACAACATCCCCGCGCCCGAAGGCGTCGAGAGATGGAACATCCACCGTCCCGCACCGGGCTTTGATGAGCTTTCGACCTCGACGGACATCCTCGAAACGGGCATCAAGGTAATAGACCTGCTCTGCCCCTACTCGAAGGGCGGTAAGATCGGTCTGTTCGGAGGCGCCGGAGTCGGCAAGACTGTCCTCATCATGGAGCTCATCAACAACATCGCCAAGGAGCACGGCGGACTTTCCGTGTTCACGGGCGTGGGCGAGCGCACGCGTGAGGGCAACGACCTCTACATGGAAATGAAGGAGTCGGGCGTCATTGACAAGACCTCGCTGGTCTACGGTCAGATGAACGAGCCGCCGGGAGCGAGAATGAGAGTCGCGCTTTCGGGACTCACGATGGCGGAATACTTCCGCGACGAAGAAAAGCAGGACGTGCTTCTGTTTATTGATAACATTTTCCGCTTCACGCAGGCGGGAAGTGAGGTCTCCGCGCTTCTCGGACGCATGCCGTCCGCCGTCGGATATCAGCCGACGCTCGCAAACGAGATGGGCGCGCTTCAGGAGAGGATCACGTCCACGAAGAAAGGCTCGATCACGTCCGTTCAGGCGGTCTACGTTCCCGCCGACGACCTGACCGACCCCGCGCCCGCGACGACTTTCGCTCACCTCGACGCGACGACGGTCCTGTCGAGAAGCATCGCGTCTCAGGGCATTTATCCCGCAGTCGATCCGCTCGAATCCACGAGCCGCATCCTCTCTCCCGAGCGAGTCGGTGAGGAGCACTACGCCGTGGCGAAGGAGGTACAGAGGATCCTTCAGAGATATAAGGAGCTCATGGACATCATCGCGATCATGGGCATGGATGAGCTGTCGGACGACGACAAGCTGCTCGTTGCCCGCGCGAGAAAGATCCAGAGATTCCTGTCGCAGCCGTTCCACGTCTCCGTGAAGTTCACGGGCATCGAGGGCACGTACGTTCCCGTTTCGGAAACGGTCAGAGGCTTCAAGGAGATCATCGAGGGTCGTCACGACGACCTGCCGGAGTCCGCGTTCCTCTTTGTCGGAACGATCGAAGAGGCAGTCGAAAAGGCGAAGAGGAGTGCGAAATGAGCACTTATAAGCTGACAGTCTCCACTCCGGACGGAAACGTTTTCGACGGAGAGGTCTCCGCGCTTTTCGTGAGAGGCGCGGCGGGCGACCTCGCGGTGCTCGCGGGGCACGTCCCGTTCGTCACGACGGTGCAGGCGGGAGAAGTAAAGATCGAGCTTGAAGACGGCACGCGCCTCGTCGGCACGACCGACGGAGGCATCCTCACCGTCGGCAAGGAGTCGACCACTCTGCTCTCCGGCACGATAAAATTTGAATAAAAACAAAAAGCAGCCTTCCTGAAAAGGAAGGCTGCTTTTTAGTGACAGCGCACGCTGTCCGACCTCCGGGTCACGGCTCGGCTCTGACAACCCACCGGGTTGTCATTCACTACCTCGCCGCCG
>JAKSPW010000089.1 GCA_024404435.1 Clostridia bacterium
GAAGTGCTGCTGTGCCGCGTACATCGCGTCGGGCTCCGTTTCGAGGAAACGCTGAAGGATCGTTGCGACCTCGGCTCTCGTTGCGGTAGCCGTCGGATTGAAGTTGCCCTCTGCGTCGCCGCCGATGAGGCCGCAGGCTCTGAGCCCTTCTATGTATTCCTTCGACCACGACGGAAGCTTTTTCGCGTCCGTGAACTTTTCGGTCAGCGGAGTCGGGTTCTTGATCTCGTATCCGATATAATCCATGTAGGAGACGAAGAGCTTTGCGAGCTCCTGACGGGAGATCGCCTTGTTGGCTCTGAAATCGCCCTCCGGATAACCGCCGACGAGTCCGGTCTTGACGGACCAGCCGACGTAGTCGGCAAACCATTCCGTACCCTTGATGTCGGTGAAGTTCAGCGTCGCGCCGAGTCCCTTCACGTCTGCGCCCGCGAGACGTGCGAGGATCGTGACGAACTGAGCTCTCGTCATCTGGTTCTTCGGCTTGAACTTGCCGTCGCCCATTCCGTCGACGATACCCTTGGAGGCAACGTATTCCACTGCTTCATAGAACCAGTTGCCGGGCTTCACGTCAACGAATCTCTGCTCATCCGCTGCCGAGACGGTAACTCCCGTGATAAGGGACGTCACGATCATCATGGCGCAGAGAAGCAAACTTACAATTTTCCTTGTCATAAAAACCTCCGTATTTTTTGCCGAAATCGGCTTTTTTACTTATTTATCCGAAATATCCCGCGAGGGATTCATTCGCGTATGCAACGTCCGTTTCATAGGTCGAGAAGTCGCCCGCCTCGATGACGCGTCTGACGAGGTCTGCCGTACCCGTTTTCACGAGGGGCAGTACGCCTCCGAACGCCGTGGACATATCGTAAAACGCGCTTTTCGTGATGATCTCGACCATGTCTGCCGATCTGCTGTCGGAAAGCGTCGTCACGTGCATGTAGTCGGAGGCGACCTCCGTCATGATCCCGTAGGACGAGGCGTTCAGCGCGCTCATCACGAGCGAGGTCTTCTCGCTGTCCGTCGTCCCGGCGGGGACGGTCATCACGAGCGCCTTCGCTCCCGCGAGCGAGCGGTAGGAGTCATCCTCACTCATCTTCGGCATCGGAAGGACGCCGAGCGTGAAATTGCCTCTGAAATTGTCGATGAGTCTCATGTAGCTGACCGCCATCAGCGCGCCGCCGTATCTGAAGGTCTCGCCCGCAGACTCGCGCGGAACGTTGCCGTTTTCGCCGTAGGCAAACATCCGTCTCGCGAACGACGCCGAGTCGTTCATCGAGTAGCTTTCAAACGCGATGAACGGTGTCCTGCCGACGCCGGAGGAGACGTATTTCTGCCCTGCCGAAACGAAGATCGCGTCCGTCGCGGTGCTTCCCTCGCATACGGCTCCGACGGCTTCGGTCCCGTCGGTCAGCGCGGCAAGCTCGAAAAATCTGTCCCAGGTGAACTTACCGTCCTTCGCCTCCGCATAACCGTCGGCGTCGGTCAGAGAGCGCATCATGTCTTTGTTGTAGAACACCGCGGGCAGGCTCGCCGACGCCGGTGTCGCTTCCCCTGCGATGCCGTAGGTGAAATATCCCGCGGAAAGCGCGTTCACGGACGAAGCGTTGAAATACGGCTTGTCGGGATCGAACAGCGGCAGGGAGCGGAGATTCATCAAAATCCCCTCGGCGGCATAAGTGCCGACGTCTCCGAGCGGCGTGAGAAGAAGATCGGAATAATACATTCCCGCGGCGAGAGACGCTTTCATCTCGGAAACGATCGCGGTCGATTCCGCCGTCTGACTTCTGACGGAAACGTGGTACTTCGCCTCGACCGCTTTATTTCTCTCCGTCACCGATTGTGACACGAATTTCGCGGCATCCGGGTCGATGAACAGCGTGTCGGGAGTCGTTATAAAGAAGGTCGCGCCGCCGAAATCCCTGTCGGGGAGCACGGAAAGGTACGCCTCGGCGTAGACGGCGTTGTCGGGGTCTTTCGAATGAAGGACGATCTTTTCGGGCGCGGGAGCGGAAGTCTGAGCCTCGGTCTCGGTCTCCGCCGGCAGTGCCTTTTCCCCGCACGAGCACAAAACCCCGACGTTCAGCGCGAGGATGAGTGCAAAACACAGGATATATTTTAATGCGTGCTTCATTGAGGCCCCTCCGACCTGATTTTTCCTAAAATGGCAAACCATATATTGTTCGTTGAATAAAAACCGTCCCGATGATAGAATAATATTGCAGATCATCCGAGAAAGGACGTGAATAAAATGAAATACTTTTTTAATTCCGCGGTGATGAAAACGGTATGCGCCGTTCTCTTGTCGTCACTTCTGACCGTCGGCGTCGGTGCCGCACCGAGAGTGCCGCGCGTCGTGACCGACGGGACGGAATACCGCGGTGCCGTGCGCCTTATTGACGGCACGGCTTACGTGAAGCTCAGGGAGTTTTCCGAGCGGCTCGGAGCCGCTGTCACGTGGGACGCCGCCGGATCGACGGCGAGAGTCAGGACCGATTCGCTCGATATGACGGCTCGCGCCGGAGAGCATTACGCCGTAGCCAACGGCAGATACTTATGGTGCAGGGAGTGTATCTTCATCGACGGCGGGAGCACGTTCGTGCCCCTGCGCGTGATCGGCAAAGCGTTCGGATACGAGACACGCTGGGACGCGGACACTTTCACCGCAAGACTGACGCGGAGAACGTCGGGGATCGCCGACGGAGGCAGATTCTACGATCAGAGCGAGGTTTACTGGCTCTCGCGGATCATAAACGCGGAGGCGGGAGGCGAGCCGCTTCTCGGCAAGCTTGCCGTCGGCTCGGTAGTGCTGAACCGTGTGAAAAGCCCCGATTTCCCCGATTCCGTCTGCGGAGTCGTCTTCGACCGCGCTCACGGCGTGCAGTTCACGCCGACTGCCAACGGAACGGTATATAACGTCCCGAATGACGAAAGCGTCGCCGCCGCGAAATTGTGCCTCGAGGGGACGACCGTGTCGGAGAAAGTGCTCTTTTTCCTCAACGCCGACATCTCGGAAAGCTTCTGGATCGTCGGGAACAGAGAATACGTCATGAGCGTCGGAAATCACGATTTCTACGCGTAAATATTATATTTTCAGCTTGCGTACCCGCTTTTTTATCCTGAATATCTCACGGAGCATTTTGAAGCTGTCGCTGAACACGCGGATGCGGGATTCCCTGTGATTCACTATCATCACGGGATGCTCGCCGAAGGTGAGTCCCATCTTCTTCGCGATCATCAGCACCTCGAAGTCGAACGCCCATCCGTTCGTTTCGCACAGCGAAAAGATGCTCCTTGCCGCGTCTCCGCGGAAAAGCTTGAAGCCGCACTGCGAGTCGCTGAGACGGAAGCCCGCAAAGACGGTCAGGATCTTCAGATATACTTTGGAAGCGAGCCTTCTGAGGAACGTGTAGCCCTCGTACCCTCTCGGGTGGATGGCGCGCGAGCCGACGAGAACGTCGACACCGCTTTCGGCGATCGCGTCGAGCGCTTCACCGATAACGTCGGTCCCGTACGCGAGATCGCAGTCCGTATAGAGGACCACGTCTCCCGTTGAGGCGCCGACTGCGCGGCGTATCGCCGCGCCCTTGCCCATGTTGACGGGTGTACCGACTTTTTTAATGATCCCGTGTACCGCGCCGTCGATCGCGTCCGGTACTGCGTCGGCACATCCGTCGGCGGAGCCGTCGTCCGAAAAGATCAGCTCGTACTCCGTGCCGGCTCTTTTTTCGCAGTATTTCTCCGCCGCGGCGGTCAGCTCGCGGGCAGTATTTTCAGCCGTCGATATTTCGTTGTACAGCGGTATACAGACGGTAAACTTCATAATTTCCTCATTTTTTCCTGCAGACGTACAAATCGACGTCCGCGGTGATGTCGAGCCTTCCCGCGCCGCGCAGTCTTTCGACTCCGGCGGCGGGTGCTCTGTAGCAGAACGGCGTCATGCCGAAGAGAGCCATGATCTCCTCTTCACCCTCGAGGGTGAAGGGGTATTTCACGTTCCGGTGCCTTATCATTTCAAAATCCGCGGGCACCGACGGCCCGTCCGTTTCTTTTTTTATTACCTCGTCGTAAATGAGGCTTCTCATCTCGATGAGGTGGTCGGTCCCCGATGCCGCGATCACGACGACACCGCCGTCCGTCAGCATCCGGGCGTTTTCCTCCCATGCGATCGGAGCGAACATCGAAACGACGGCAGATACGGAACCTTCCCGTATCGGCAGGGAAAAGATGTTCCCCGTCATGAAGCACGCCTCGGCGTCTCCCGCGAAATCGTCCCCGATCCCGCGCGGCCCCGCCATGCCGAGACTTTTCGCGAGCTTTGACGCCGCCTCGGCGGCGGTCTTCGACGCGTCGAAGCCGGCAAGGAGCACTTTTCCGCGAGAGGCGGCAACACCCCGCGCTATGCGGCAGGAGTGATATCCCTCTCCGCAGCCCGAGTCGACGACCGTGACAAGATCTCTCTCCGGCGCACTCTCCGAGATGAGCTTCGCGACTCCGTCCGAGAGCCTGTCGTACTTCCCCGTGAAGAGGAAGGTGCGGCGCGCACGGACCATGCCCGCGTCGTCTCCGCTTTTCGCGTTCCGCGCCTTTCCGGGCGGGAGCATGTTGACGTATCCGCTCCGCGCAACGTCAAAGGTGTGTCTGTTTTCGCATTTCAGCGATCCGTCCTCGCGTGCAAGCGGAGAGCCGCACACGGGGCAGGTGAGAATCTTCAGTATTTCCGGCATGTCATTTGTCGGTCACGCTGTCCACGAGCACCGCGTGGAGCGCGTACCGCCTCGTCGATCTGACGGAGCTCGTGCAGGTCGACATCGTGAGTATCTTCGAGTCCGCGTCGAGCGTCAGGTCCTTCGCCTTCACGTCGGAGTCCGCCGCAAGCGCGTTGATGAATGCAACGAAGTCGTTGTCATCTGTGAAATAAGGTCTGATGTATCCCGAGTCGTACGCCGTCTCGTGGACACTGAACGCCTTGTAGATGAAGACTCCGTCATAGGTGTAAAGGTAGATCTTCGCGTTGTCGAAGAGGTCTCTGTCGAAGAAGTCCTCGACCGCGTGGAACATCGTGCCGGTCGTGATGTTGTGGCCGTAAAGCACCGTGTTCCTGTTGTTCGGAACGTACGCGTCGCAGCGGTAGTCCGCGTAGATCGAGCCGTTCGTCAGATTGTCGCCCGTGTAGGCGTGATCGAGATAGTACTCGTTGTCGTCCGACTGCGCGATCGGGTAGTTGACCGTCGTGCCGGGTATCTTTATCCATCCGTAGATGTCGGGGTTGATGTTCGCAAGAGACGTGAGCGAGGCTCTCATCCTCTCAAGGTCGACGTCACGGCCGGGATCGTCCTTTTCCGGCACGCCGTTTTCGAGAATCTCGTCGAGAGTCGGCGTCGCGGGCGATTTGCGGTCCGCTTCGAGCAGAGTGAGGAGCGTGCTCTCGCCCGTATCGTCCTCAAAGGCTATGTCCTCGAACTGCTCCTGCAGTTTTCCGTATATTTTGTCGCTCTTGTATTTCTCGTATGCGTTTTCAAAGAAGCTCCAGGTGCTGATAATGAAGACCGCACCGAAGAACACGAGGAAGAACGCCCTGACGATGCCCGCGCCTTTTTTCTTCGGCTCGCGCACCGTGCCCGTGTCCTCTTCCCTGAAGACGCGGATCGATCTGTCGAATTCGCTCTCGCCCTCGAGAAGCGGCTCCTCCGGGCGGTGAGTTTTTTCTTCGGGCTCCGCCTCTTCGGGAATTACTTCGACGGGTTCCGGCACCTCGGGGATCACCTCGACCGGCTCCGGCTCCTCGGGAGCGACGGTGAGTACCGTTTCTTCGGGCTCTGCCGCAGAGACGAGCACTTCTTCCGCCTTTTCTTCGGGCTCTGAAGTCTCCGCTTTCTTCTTTTCCCGCTTTGCAGCGAGCTTCTCCGCCTTCTTTCGAGCTGCCTCGGCGGCCTTTTCCTCTTCTTCCTTCTGAGCCTCCCTGGCTTCCTCTCCTTCTTC
>JAKSPW010000009.1 GCA_024404435.1 Clostridia bacterium
TCGACGGAGTCTGGGTCAAGCACCGAAATAAGGCTGTACGGATTATCGAACGGGAACAGTCTGTGGAGGTTGACTCTCTGATAGGTTTTGTCCTCGTTTTTCATCGTGCAGGAAAGGAAGTCTCCGCATTTGAAAAAGCTGCATTTTTCGGGCGTGAGATAAACTATACCGGCCGCCTCTTCAAGTTCTCTGTCTTTTTCTGTAAGCATGATCTTGTCCTTTCTTTATCCTTCGACGCCGACGTTCTTCAGTGCGGCGAGCTGCAGCGAATACAGCTTGAAGTATTCACCCTTTGCGCGTATCAGTTCTTCGTGAGTGCCTCTCTCGCAGATCTCACCGTCCTTGAGGACGATCAGAGAATCGGCGTTGCGGAGAGTTGACAGTCTGTGCGCGATCATGACCGTCGTTCTGCCTTCAACAAGGATCTCGAGAGCTTCCTGTATTTTTCTTTCCGTCTGCGTATCCATGGCAGCCGTCGCTTCGTCAAGGATCAGTATCGACGGATCGTGCAGGATCGCTCTTGCGATCGACAGGCGCTGTTTTTCGCCGCCGGAGAGTTCTCTCTTACCGAGACCTATGACTGTCTGATATGCGTCGGGAAGCTTGACTATGAAGTCGTGAGCACCCGAGATCTTGGCGGCGCGGATGACCTCATTTAGCGTAGCATTCGGATTTGCGTATCTGATATTGTCGAGTATCGTGCCGATGAACAGATACGTTTCCTGCGATACGATCGAAATACTTTGTTTTATCGTCTGCTGCGGCAGATCCTTGACAGATACGCCGTCGATCTTTACCTCGCCTCTGTCGGCGTCGTAAAGCCTCAGAAGGAGGTTTGCAAGCGTCGATTTTCCCGCACCGGTGTGACCGACGATACCGAGTATATGATTTGACGGAACGTGGAAGTCCACGTCCTTCAGAACGAGCCTTGCCTTGTTATATCCGAAATCAACGTGATCGAAATCGATCTGCCCCGAGAGCTTTTCACACTTGACGGGCTCATCGGGATCGACTATGTCGGATTCGGCATCCATGATGTCGCAAAGCCTGCTCATGGCGGCAATGCCGTCCGCGATCTGCGAGGTCATACCGATCATCCTGAACAGCGGATCTACTATCATTGACATATACGCCATGAAGGTAAGGAGCATACCGTAGGTAAGCTGTCCCTTGATGACGAAGTAACCGCCGACTCCGGTCACGGCAAGCTGAGCCGCTATGATGAGAAGCTCAAGTATCGGCGTGACGGTGTTGCTGTAGGTCGAAGCGTTTTTGTTGGCAACGGCGGCACTGTGGCTGACCTTGCTGAATCTTGCCGACTCGTCTTTTTCCTGTGAGAACGACTTGACGACTCTCATTCCGTTTATCGTGTCGGAAATCTGAGCGTTCATTTTTCTCGAGCTCTGGAATCTCATTCCGTGCATCTTGTGCAGAGTCTGGTACATCTTCTTCTGCGCTATGTACAGGAAGGGAAGCGTGATGAAATACATCAGAGCGAGTATCGGCTTCATCACAAGGATGATGACGGCGATCGCTATGACCTGTACCCCGGTTACTATCATGAACGGAATACAGTCGGAAATGATCCAGTATATTGAGTCGGCATCTCTGTTGACCTGCGTCATGAGAGCACCGGTCTGCTTGTCGCTGAAGAATCTGAGAGAGAGTCTTTCTATCGCTGCGAATATCACGTTCTTGAGGTCAAACTTGATATGTGCCGCGATACGGGCACTCACGATGTTTGAAATGATGTTCGTTACCATCGTAAGGAGCCTCGTTGAGATAATGAGCCCGAGCACGAGAATGAGCTGACCGTAGAACTTACCCGCCTTGTCAAGCACCTGATCGTAGTAGAATCCCGAACTGACGTACGGAGCAACGATAGAGAGGGCACTTGATGAAAGGAGGATAAGGATCAGGATGATGACCTTGACTCTGTACTTGAACACGAACTGCAGGAGTCTCTTGACCACAGCCGTTCTGTCGGTGCAGTAAGGACAGTATCTGCGTCTGACGTCCTTGTATTTGCGTCCGCATTTCGGACAGAATGCATCTCCCGAGATCGGAGGCGGAGGAGGCGGCATTCCGGGACCGTGACGGTGATGACCGTGGCCGTCGTCCTGACGGAATTCCTCGTGAGGTTCGTCGTGATCACCGATTTCTCCGCCGATATAATCGGCAAAATTGATAAGAGAATCCTTGAGCGCATTGGTGGCGTACGCAAGCACCTTGCTTACTCCGTCCTCGTCAGTCCCGACGAGAGCTCCGCTTGAGCTCTGGTCTTCGTATGCGATCTTCGAATAGTCTTCTTTTGCGTATTTATTGAATTCGGTTTCGGTGAAGAACGTTTCGGCATTCTTCAGGCCCGAGAAAATGCTTTTCTTTGTGCTTCTGACTCCGATGACACCCGAAAGCACGCAGATATCCGTCACGGTCGATACTATGAAAACGTCGCATCTCAGCCGTGAAAGAGAGAGGTCCGACTGTACGAAAAAGTCGATTTCCTCTTCTTTGATACCGTGGTCGGAGAGCGCATTTATTAGATAATCCGGGATCTGAGGACGCGGTGGGCGCATCTCTTCTTCCGGTTTGTTCTGTATGTCCATTATGCTCCGCCTTTTTTGAAAAAAATGTATCTTTTATACTCATTAGAATTATACTCTTTATGTAGTAAAAGTCAAGCAGATTAAGTAAATTAAAGTAATTTTGTTAAATATGCGGAATAGCTTTCATAATACCGAAATATAATTTGACAGATATGATACAGACGAGGTGTATTATGAAAATTCTGAGAACTATAACGGCCCTTTTTATTGCGTTCTTACTCACTTTTTCCGTTGCTGCGGCAGCACCTGACACGGCATTCGACCTTAACTGTAAAAGTGCCGTGCTGATGGAGGCTTCTACGGGACCCGTTCTTTATGAAAAAAACGCCGATGAGCCTCTGCCTCCTGCATCCGTTACCAAGATCATGACGCTCCTTCTCATCATGGAGGCGATCGACGGCGGGAGCATTGGTCTTGACGACTCTGTTCAGGTCAGCGAACGTGCCGCTTCAATGGGCGGCTCGCAGGTATTTCTCGAGCCGGGCGAATCCATGGCAGCTGAGGAGCTGATCAAATGCATCGTCATAGCGTCAGCAAACGATGCCGCGCTCACGATGGCTGAAGCTGTCGCGGGGAGCGAGGAGTCGTTCGTTTCACGGATGAACGAGAGGGCACGCGAGCTCGGAATGAAGAACACAAATTTCGAAAACGTCACGGGACTCGACGACAACACGACAAGTCACGTCACAAGCGCGCGGGATATCGCTCTGATGTCACGGGAGCTCATGAAGCACGAAAAGATTTTCGAGTTCTCAACGGTATGGATGGATTCGATAAGAAACGGAGAATTCGGACTAACGAATACAAACAGGCTCATTCGCTTTTATAAGGGCGCAACGGGCCTCAAAACGGGCTCGACCTCAAAGGCCGGCTTCTGTATCAGCGCAACCGCAAAACGCGACGGAATGCACCTGATCGCCGTCATAATGGGCGCGGAGTCGCGAGACAAGAGAAACGAGGCGGCGAAAACGCTTCTCGATTACGGATTCGCGAACTATTCCGTCTACGGGAATAAATCCGGAAGCGTCGGAAAGATCAGAGTCACTGCAGGTGTGAAGAAATCGGTTGAAGGTCTCTATAACGAAAAAAAGCTGCTTACGGGTAAGGGCAGAGACAAAAAGATAACGGTCGAGTATCTGCCCGACGAATCGGTCAGTGCACCCGTTCATAAAGGCGACTTAGTCGGTAAGGTAAGATACCTCGACGACGGTAAGGTTTTGTGTGAAGATGATATTCTTGCCGCAGATGACGTGGAGAAAATCGGATTTTTCGGCATTTTCCGAAAAATGCTCGGCGGATTTTTACTAAATTGACAGATAAAAAACACTCTTTGGTATTGAAAAAAAGATTAAAATGTTGTATCATATTCGTATAAGATACAAAATACCGGAGAGTGCGACGTAATTCGCAAATTTTCCTCTTCCGGAGACAGCCGGAAAACCCGCGTTGCCCTTAAAAAGAAAAGGTCATTATGGCACTTGGACTCAATACTGAATTTCTGAACGGTTTTATCGATTTCAGCGACGAAAAATGTGAAGTCAAAAAGATCTCTCACATCGCAGAAGCATCTCTTAAGCTCGTCCGCGAAAAGAGCGGAGCAGGCAATGACTTCCTCGGCTGGCACGATCTGCCCGTCGACTACGACAAGGATGAATTTGCAAGAATTCTCACCGCTGCCGAAAAGATCAAGAAGTCGTGCGACGTATTCGTCGTCATCGGCATCGGCGGCTCCTACCTCGGTGCGAGAGCAGCTATCGAATTCGTAAAATCGCCTCTTTACAATAACCTCAAGAAAGATACTCCCGACGTATATTTCGCAGGCAACAGCATTTCGAGCTCGGCTCTTTCCGATATTCTCAAGATCTGCGAAGGCCGTGACGTCTGCGTCAACGTAATTTCCAAATCCGGTACGACTACCGAGCCGGCAGTTACGTTCAGAATATTCAGAAAGCTCCTCGAAGACAAGTACGGCGAGGAAGGCGCAAGAGAGAGAATTTTCGTAACGACCGACCGTGCACGCGGCAAGCTCAAGGAATTCTCGACCGAAAAGGGCTACGAAACGTTCGTCGTTCCCGATGATATCGGCGGCAGATACTCCGTCCTCACGGCTGTCGGACTTCTTCCGATCGCTGTTGCAGGCGTTGACATCAAAGAGATGATGCAGGGCGCGGCAAAGGCAAGAGAAGAGTACCTGACGGACGATCTCAGAAAAAATAACGCCGTAAAATATGCGGCTCTCCGCAATATCCTTTACAACAAGGGTAAATCGACCGAGATCCTCGTATCCTACGAGCCCGCTCTCCAGATGTTCTGTGAGTGGTGGAAACAGCTCTACGGTGAATCCGAGGGCAAGGACAACAAGGGACTTTATCCGTCAAGCGTGATCTGCTCGACAGACCTTCATTCTCTCGGTCAGTACATACAGGAAGGTCAGAGAACAATGTTCGAGACCGTCATCAGCTTTGAGAAGTCGAACGACACCGTCGTTATTCCCGACGACCCGAACAACATCGACGGACTCAACTTCCTCTCCGGCAAGGACCTGCACCACGTCAACACGATGGCAATGACAGGTACTCTGTTTGCTCACAATGACGGCGGCGTTCCGAATATCGTTATCGAGCTCCCCGACAGAAGTGCGGCGACGTTCGGCCACCTCGTATATTTCTTCGAGCTCGCCTGCGCGGTATCGGGATATATGCTCGGCGTAAATCCGTTCGACCAGCCCGGCGTTGAGGCATACAAGAAGAACATGTACGCTCTTCTCGGCAAGCCGGGATATGAAAAGGAAAAAGAGGCTCTCGAGGCCCGTATCAAATAAAAATCCGGAGGAAAAACAATGTTAAAACTCATTATCGGCGCAAAAGGATCAGGAAAAACCAAAACGTTGATCGAGCTTGTTAACAGCGCACTTAAGGAAACAAACGGAACTGTCGTCTGCATCGAAAAAGGCGACAAGCTCAAGTTTGACATCAGCTATCATTGCAGACTGATCGACACGGATCAGTATGAGATAAAGAACGCAGAAACACTTTACGGTTTCGTCGCAGGTATTCTTGCAAGCGACCACGACCTGTCCGACCTCTTTATTGACTCGGCACTTAAGATCTGCCTTAATGACAGTGCGGCGTTTGACGAATTCCTCGTCAAGACGGCAAAGCTCGTCGAGGCAAACGACGTCAACTGCGTGATCACTTCCTCCGTTCCCGCTGAAGAAGCAACGGAAATCGAGAAAAAGTACCTTTAATAAAGGCATAAAAAAAGCACCCGTCGGGTGCTTTTTTTGTTTTATCTTATTTTGCCATCGGAACGACTGCGCCGTCGTACTTCTCAGCGATGAAGTTCTGGATCTCTTCGCTCTGAAGAACTTCAACGAGTGCAAGTACTGCTTCGTTCTTTTCGTTGCCTTCTTTAACAACGAGGATGTTGGCAAACGTCTGAGCTGCTTCAGAGTTCTTGTCCTCAACTGCGAGAGCTTCGGAAACCTTGAGACCTGCGCCGATAGCGTAGTTGCCGTTGATAACACCGACTGCGACGTCGTCAAGCATGCCGGGGATCATGGCTGCTTCGACCTCTGCGATGTCGAGGTCCTTCGGGTTCTCGATAATGTCGTTCTTCGTAGCCGTGAGGCCTGCGTCCTCTTTCAGGGTGATGAGACCGTTTGCAGCGAGGAGCTGAAGTGCTCTTGCTTCGTTTGTTGCGTCGTTCGGAACTGCGATCTTCGCGCCGTCTTCGATCTCATCGAGGGAGGAGCACGTGCCGGCGTAGATTCCGTAAGGCTCGTAATGGACCTTTGCGACGGATACGAGGTGAGTGCCGTTCTCTTCGTTGAACTGATCGAGATAAGGTGTGTGCTGGAAGTAGTTCGCGTCAACGTCACCGCTTTCGGTGGAGTTGTTGGGGATGATGTAGTCGTCCATTACCTTGATGTCGAGCTTGAAGCCTTTTTCCTCAAATGCGGATTTGCATTTCTCGAGGATCTCGGCGTGAGGCGTGGAGCTTGCGGCAACAGTCAGAGTCTTATCGTCCGACTTCTTTCCGCAGGATGCGAGGCAGAGTGCGAGCATAAGAGCTGCGAGGGCGAGTGCGATAAATCTTTTCATGGTTTTTCTCCTTTGTATATTGAAAAAATTATGAATTTTTTGCGCGTTTGTCAAGTTTCTTTGCGAGGAAAGAAAGTCCTTCCTGGAATATCTGTACGAGGATTATTAGCAGTATCGAGGAAACGTACATTACCTTGGGCTGGAATCTGTACAGACCGTACTGGATCGCGAGCTGGCCGAGACCTCCGCCTGCCACGAGATACGTCATGGGCGTGTATCCGAGGATGGTGGTAAGTGCGATTGCACCGCCGACAAGGAGGGAAGGCTTTGCTTCGGGGATCAGTACTTTTGTGATAAGCTGAAAGTTATTCGAGCCCATTGCATTTGCCGCTTCTATCACTCCGGCGTCAACTTCCTTGAGCGACGATTCGACCATGCGTGCCACGAATGGAATTGCGGCAACGACAAGGTAGAAAATGAAGGCGTCGTCTCCTATCTTCGTTCCGATGACGATCTTGGAGATCGGCTGTATCATTACGAGCAGGATGATGAACGGGATCGAACGGATCATATTGACTATGAATCCGATGACCGAATTCAGTACCTTGTTCGGGAATATTCCGCCGGAGGAGGTACCGTAGAGCAGAACTCCGAGCGGAATACCGACGACGTACGAGATCGCGGTGCTGATGACAGTGATTTTGATGGTGGTGATAAAGGCTTCAAGGTACATTGAACCCATACCGCCGCCGAAGATCGACGTGAAGAATTCACTCATCTTCGCTCACCTCCTCAAAGCCGATTTTTCTGTCTTCAAGATACTTGAAGATCCTGGAAACGGATACTTCGTCGTCGGGAAGCTGCAAAAGCATCTCTCCGTACGCTTTTCCTCCGATGTTTTTCGTATCCGCCCCCATGATGCTAACCGCAGTATGACATTCAAGGGAAAGACTTGAAATGACGGGCTCGCTTGATTCCTGACCGTCAAAGACGATCCTGATTATCCTTTGAGACATGTTCTTCGTGATTTCGTTGTTCTGAGGAAGGATAAGCGTTTTCGCCATCTGAGACTTCGGAGAGAGGAAAATATCCTTGACCGGACCCGTCTCAACGACAGAACCGTTGTCAAGCACCGCGACCTTGTTGCAGATCTGCTCAACGACCTTCATCTCGTGAGTGATGACGACGATGGTGACGCCCATATCACGGTTGATGTCCTGAAGAAGCTGTAGGATCGAGCGCGTGGTCTTCGGGTCGAGTGCACTCGTCGCCTCGTCGCAGAGCAGGACCTCGGGATCGGTGGCAAGAGCGCGTGCGATCGCCACTCTCTGCTTTTGTCCGCCCGAAAGCTGTGAAGGATAGGAACCGAGTCTGTCACCGAGATCAACAAGCTCAAGAAGCTGTTTTGCTTTGGCGACGGCTTCTTTTTTCGGCACTCCCGTTATCTCCATCGGATAACATACGTTTTTCAGTGCCGTGCGCTGCTCGAGAAGATTGAAACTCTGAAAGATCATTGAAATTGAATGACGTTTTTCAAGAAGCTCTTTCTTTGAGAGAGAAGCCATATCGACACCGCGGAAAAGCACTTTACCCGACGTCGGGCGTTCAAGCAGATTCATACATCTGACGAGTGTCGATTTACCGGCACCCGACAAACCTATGATTCCGAAAATGTCGCCTTTTTCTATCTTAAGGGAAACATCCTTGACTGCTTCGACGCTGCCGCCGCTGACGGGGAAGGTTTTGCATACGTTCTGCAGTTCTATCAAAGAATCATCCCCCTTTCATATTACTTGAGAATTATTATCTAACGAGGTGGAGTCTGACGTTTTCTCCGTTGATATCCCATTCCTTTGCATCCTCGGGGAGGTCGTGAGTCAGGATGATCTCACGTCCGAGAACTGCGGGAAGGATCTTGTCGGAGTATTTTCCGACGATCTCCGTGATCTTTTCACCTGCGTCGGCATAGATCGTGATCTTGTCTGTCACGACGAAGTCGGAATCCTTACGCATCGTCTGGATCTTGGAGATCAGCTCGCGGACGAAGCCCTCGTCGATCAGCTCGGGCGTGAGCGTCGTATCGAGAGCGACGGTGATTCCGTGATCCTCGACGCAGAAGAAGCCTTCCTTCTGTGCGATGGAGATAAGCAGGTCTTCTTCAGTCAGCTCAACGGTATCTGCGCCGAACGTGAACGTCAGCTTGCCGTTCTCATCGAGTTCTCGTTTAGCGGCGTTGCCGTCGAGATTTGCGGGATCGAGTGCCGCACGGATCTGACCGAGGAACTTGCCGTACTTCGGTCCGACGGTCCTGAGCTGCGGCTTGAATTCGTACGTCGAAAGTTCAGATGCATCCTTTACGAACGAAACCGACTTGACGTTCAGCTCGTCTCTGATAATATCCGTGAAGAATTCATCGAGTTCGGCATCAGAACAAACGTACATTGCGGAGAGAGGCTGACGGTTCTTGATGTTGGAGCCGTTGCGGGCACTTCTTCCGAGAACGACGACGTCGACGACTGTCTTCATGCTGCTTTCAAGCTCTGCGTCGATCATCGTCTCGTCACATTCGGGGAACGTGCAGAGATGGATCGATTCGGGAGCTGATGCGTCGACCGTGCGGACAAGGTTCTGATAGATGTCTTCCGTCATGAACGGGATCATCGGAGCAGATGCCTTTGCGATCGTAACAAGGCAGGTGTAAAGCGTCATGTAAGCTGCAGCCTTGTCATCGGGCATTCCGGTCACCCAGAAACGCTCACGGCAGCGGCGGACGTACCAGTTCGAGAGCTCGTCTACGTAGTCGAACAGAGCTTTTGCGGCTTCGGGGATCTTATATTCCGACAGATACCTGTCCGTGTCGCGGACAGCCGAATTGAGTCTTGAAAGCGCATACTTGTCCATGACCGTAAGCGGAAGCTTCGAAAGATCGTACTTTGTCGGATCGAAATTGTCGATATCGGCGTAGAGCACCCAGAAGGCGTACGTGTTCCACAGCGTTCCCATGAACTTTCTCTGTCCCTCGACAACGGCCTTGCCGCTGAACTTTGACGGGAGCCACGGAGCGGAGTTCGTGTAGAAATACCAGCGGATCGCGTCTGCACCGTACGTGTTAAGTGCGTCGAACGGATCGACGGCGTTGCCTTTTGATTTCGACATCTTCTGTCCCTTTTCGTCCTGAACGTGACCGAGAACAATTACATTCTTGTAGGGCGCTTTGTTGAAGAGCAGGGTCGAGATGGCCATCAGCGAGTGGAACCATCCTCTCGGCTGGTCGACTGCCTCGGAGATGAAGTCTGCGGGGAACTGATCCTCGAAGAGCTCTTTATTTTCAAAGGGGTAATGATGCTGTGCGAAAGGCATCGAGCCGGAGTCGAACCAGCAGTCGAGAACTTCCGGCACTCTGTGCATTACGCCGCCGCATTCGGGGCATTTTATCGTCACTTCGTCGATATAAGGGCGGTGAAGCTCGGGCTCGTCGGGACAGTTGTCGCTCATCTCCTTGAGCTCTGCCACGCTTCCGACGCAGTGCTTGTGTCCGCATTCGCACTCCCAGATGTTGAGAGGCGTGCCCCAGTAACGGTTGCGGGAGATAGCCCAGTCCTGAATGTTTTCGAGCCAGTTGCCGAAGCGTCCCTTGCCGATTGATTCGGGGATCCAGTTGACGGTATTGTTGTTTCTGATGAGATCGTCTCTGACGGCGGTCTCCTTGATGTACCACGACTCGCGTGCGTAGTAGATAAGGGGAGTGTCGCATCTCCAGCAGTGCGGATATTCGTGCTCAAACTTCGGAGCCTCATAGAGCTTGCCGCTGTTTTTGAGGTCTTCGAGAATGATCGGGTCGGCCTTCTTTACGAAGATGCCGCCGTAGGGCGTGTCGGGAGTGAGGTTGCCCTTGCCGTCGACGAACTGAACGAAGGGAAGATCGTAATTTCTGCCGATCCTCGAGTCGTCTTCACCGAATGCGGGAGCGATATGAACGATACCGGTACCGTCGGACATCGTAACGTAGTTGTCGCAGGTGACGAAATGAGCCTTCTTGTGCTGCTTTTCGGCTGCGATTCCGGCACACTCGTAGAGAGGCTCGTATTCCTTGCCTTCAAGATCCGTGCCGATGAATTTTTCGATGATCTCGTATGCGGGAGCATCGTCAGTCTTCAGCTTTCCGAGCACGGTGTCGAGCAGAGCTTCGGCGAGGATATATGTATATCCGTCGGCGGCTTGGACCTTGCAGTACGTGTCACCGGGGTTGACGCAGAGCGCGACGTTGGAGGGAAGAGACCACGGAGTCGTCGTCCATACGAGATAGTAGGTGTCCTCGCCCTTTGCCTTGAAGCGTGCGATCGCGGAGCGTTCCTTTACCGTCTTGTATCCCTGAGCGACTTCCTGTGCGGAGAGAGGAGTGCCGCAACGCGGGCAGTAGGGAACGACCTTGAAGCCCTTGTAGAGCAGTCCCTTGTTCCATATCTCCTTGAGAGCCCACCACTCGGACTCGATATACTTGTTGTCGTAGGTGATGTACGGATCGTCCATGTCTGCCCAGAAGCCGACGGTCTGTGAGAAGTCTTCCCACATTCCCTTGTACTTCCATACGGATTCCTTGCACTTGTCGATGAACGGAGCAAGACCGTAGCTTTCGATCTGATCCTTTCCGTCGAGTCCGAGTATCTTTTCGACTTCGATCTCAACGGGGAGGCCGTGAGTGTCCCAGCCTGCTTTACGCGGAACGAAGGCACCCTTCATCGTGTGATAACGCGGGATCATGTCTTTGATAACGCGCGTCAGCACGTGGCCGATGTGCGGTTTGCCGTTTGCCGTCGGAGGTCCGTCGTAGAACGTATACGTCGGGCGCGGTCCGTCGAGCGTCATGCTTTTCTCGAAGATCTTGTTTTCGTTCCAGAACTTCAGAGTTTCGTGTTCTCTCTCAACAAAGTTGAGACCGGTTGATACCTTTTTGTACATTAGATCACCGTTCCTTTATATTTTCATAAATTTTTAATCAATAAAAAATCGCCCCGATGACGGGACGAAAATATCGCTGTACCACCCGCATACGTAGGCAAATGCCTCTTTAATATGCCGCCTCTGTAACGGTAGGCATCCGTCCGGAGTTTTCCTCCGGCTGCTCGGGAGTGATACGTGAACGGTCGTTTACGTCGGGCTTGCACCGTCTCCGACTCGCTTGGGTAAATCTGCCGTTCCGCCTGTCTCCGTCGTCGCTTTATTTCATCTTTGTATATTATACCTTAGTGAAGTTAAAGTGTCAAGTGATTTTTTATCATAAAAATATCGATTTTTCCGTAATTTACTATTGAGGATTTTATAAAAATATGATAAAATTATACTTGCAGTATTTTTGAGATCGGGAAGGGAAAACGATGAGAAGCATATTTCCGACGCTTTCGGGAAACGAAAAAATAAAAATGAACGTCGGGCTTGACATCTCTGAAGGTATGAACTCCCACGCTTATATAATCGAAGGTCCTGCGGGAAGCGGCAAAAAGACTCTTGCCAGACTCATCGCCGCTGCCGTATCCTGTGATAATCGCTTCGACGGGAATGACTCTCTTCCTTGCGGCAGATGCAATAACTGTTCGAGGATAATGAAGGACATATCCGCAGACGTTGTGTGGATCACTCCGGGAGACAAGGCGTCCATCGGAGTCGATGCCGTCAGAGAGATAAGGCAGGGGCTTTACGTCACGCCGAACGATTCCGGCTTCCGCACTTATATCATTACGAACGCGGAGAAGATGACGGTACAGGCACAGAATGCGCTTCTTCTTTCACTTGAAGAGCCGCCGTCATTCGTAATGTTCCTGCTTCTTACCGAGGACAGCGCAAAGCTTCTTGAAACGATAAGAAGCCGTGCACAGACACTGAGAGTCGAGCTGTTCGACGCACCTTTCACGGAGAAGTATGTGAAGGAAAAGGTTCGCGCCGTTTCAAAGGAAAGGCTCGATGCCGCGGTCTCATTGTCGGGAGGCGCACTCGGAGCCGCCGTTGAGCTTGCTTCCGGCAGTGCCGAAACGTCCGGACTTATCAAATCGCGTGCATATGCCGAAAAGCTTGCGTCCCTTCTCATATCCGGGAAGAAGAACGAGCTGCTCACCGAAATATCTCAGAATATGCCGAAGAGTTATGAGGATGCCAAGGAAATACTTTATCTGACTTCCCGTGCGATCCGTGACGTTTACGCCGTGAAAAAGGCGGACTTTCAGTCTCTCATATTCTTCGCCTCGGCTGATGAAGCAAAGAAGCTTGCGTCTGCCGTTTCAACGAGAAAGCTGTTGAAGATACACGACAATATAGAAGACGCGGTGACAAGGCTCGCGTCGAACGTATCGGTCAAGGTCGCAATGATGTCGCTTGCACTTGCCGATTGAAAGGAGTACCAATGGAAGAAAAAGAAATAATAAACGAGACCCAAACGACTCCGGAGAGCTATGAAATAGTCGGCGTCAGATTCAAAGAGGGCGGCAAGATATATTATTTTGCTCCCGAAGGAAAGACGATCGAACAGGGACAGTGCGTCATCATCGAGACGGCACGCGGCCTTGAATACGGCTTCGTTGCCGAGGGAAACAGGACCGTCCCCGCAAAAGACGTCGTTCTTCCTCTCAGACCCGTCGTCCGTATTGCGAACGACAAGGACAAAAAACAGTACGAATACAACAAAGAGCTTGAAGTATCAGCAATGGAAGAGTGCAAGAAGAAGATCGCGGAGCACGGGCTCGAAATGAAGCTGATCGAGGCTGAATACACTTTTGACAATTCAAAATTGATGTTCTACTTCACGGCTGAATCGAGAGTCGACTTCCGTGAGCTCGTCAAGGACCTTGCGTCCGTTTTCAAGACGAGGATAGAACTGAGACAGATCGGTATCCGCGACGAGGCAAAGATGCTCGGAGGTATCGGCATCTGCGGCAGACCCTTCTGCTGTGCATCTTTCATGTCCGACTTCGTTCAGGTTTCGATCAAGATGGCGAAGGAACAGAATCTCTCTCTCAATTCCGCGAAGATCTCGGGCGCGTGCGGCAGACTAATGTGCTGCCTCAGATACGAGCACGAGGCGTATGAGAGCGAAGCTGCGATCACTCCCAAGGTCGGCTCGAAGGTGTCTACTCCCGACGGTGTCGGCACGGTTACGGAAGCAAATCTTCTGACGGGTGATCTGAAGGTGAAATTCGTCGACGACAAGGGCGAAAACATCAGAGGATACAACAGAGACAAGGTAAAACAGCTGCCGAAAAAAGAATAAATCAAAATTTTTCGGAAAAACTCTTTATTTTTTCGATAAATTGTGATAATATATAGGATATCAATGATGGAGGGACATATAATGGCTGACAAAATTTCCGATGCTTGCCTCGGCTGCGGTGCTTGCGCTGCTGAGTGCCCTGTAGGATGCATTTCCGAGCAGGACGGTAAGTATGTAATCAATGTTGACGAATGCCTCGAGTGCGGCGCATGCGCAGGCGTATGCCCCGTCGACGCTCCCGCAGCTGAATGATCATACTGAATTAATCAATAAAGGCAAAGGCGAAGGCAACTTCGCCTTTACTTTTATGGAACGGACTTTTATATGGACCGAATATTTGACGAAGAGACCGAACGTCTCGATGAAATAAACGAAAAACTGAAGCTGATCAGCCGCAGGAGCGGGCTGACCTTCGGCACGGACGCTTATATCCTTTCGGCATTTGCCGGCGGGAAAAAAGGCGGACGGGCAGTCGATCTCGGATGCGGTACGGGCGTGATATCCCTTCTGCTCGCTTCCCGCGAAAAGTATGACAAAATATATTCATTTGAGATCCAGCCCGAATACGCGGAACTGACGGAACGGAACGTAAGGCTCAACGGCCTTGAAAGCAAGATCGAAGCCTTGAGGGCAGACGTCAGAGACGTTACCGTAAATGACACGTCCGGTGAAGCTGACGCGGTCATTATGAATCCTCCGTACATGAAAGCCGACAGCGGAAGAGGGAACGGCACGGACGACATGAATGCCGCCCGCCGCGAGGTGAACGGAACGATATACGATTTCTGCGCCGCAGCCGGAAGACTTCTCAAAAGCGGCGGAGCTATGTACGCGGTTTACCGTCCCGAAAGACTCGTCGATCTGACAGATGCCATGAGACGCGCCGGCGTTGAACCGAAAAAGCTCATGTTCATGTATCAGACGTTATCCTCTGAGCCTTCTCTCGTATTTGTCGAGGGTAAGAAGGGCGCATCGTCTTCCGTTATCATTACGAGACCGCTTATAGTCTATAAAGACGGAACGCGTGAATATACGGACGATATGAACCGGATCTACGAAGAATTTTCGACGACTCATCTGACCGAAAGGGGTAAAAAATGAGCTATCCGAAGAAGAACATACCGACTCACGAAAAAAACGAAATAACGGGCGGTACTCTGTATCTCGTCGCAACGCCCGTCGGCAATCTTGCGGATATGTCGGAACGCGCTCTCAAGGTGCTGAGCGAGGTCGATTTCGTCGCCGCCGAAGACACGAGAAACTCAGGAGTCCTTTTGTCCCGCTTCGGCATCTCCAAGCCGATGATAAGTTATTTTGAGCACAATAAACGCGAGCGCGGAGAGATAATCACCGCGAGACTGCTGTCGGGAGAGAGCTGTGCGCTCGTCACCGATGCCGGAACTCCCGCGATAAGCGATCCCGGTGAAGACATCGTAAAACTCTGCGCGGAAAAGAATATTCCCGTGACTTCCGTCCCCGGTGCGTGTGCCGCGATATGTGCGCTGACTCTCTCGGGACTTCCGACGGGACGCTTCGCATTTGAAGGCTTCCTCAGTACGGCAAAGACCGAAAGACGCGACAGACTTACCGAGCTTGCCGAAGAGAAAAGAACGCTCATAATCTACGAGGCTCCTCACAAGCTGAGAGTCACGCTTGACGACTTATATAAATATTTCGGCGAGCGCAGAATTTCTCTCTGCAGAGAGATGACGAAGCTCAACGAAGAAGTTATGAGAACGACTTTGTCTGACGCGATAGAGTATTATAAAACCACCGATCCGCGCGGAGAATACGTTCTTGTCATCGAGGGTGCGGCCGAAAAAAAGACGGACGATTATCCCGAGAGCATTGAGGAGCACGTCGAGCTGCTGATAGCCTCCGGCATGGAGAGGATGGACGCGATGAAAGCCTGCGCAAAAGCGCGCGGCATTTCAAAGAGCGAAGTTTATAAAAACTACGTAAAAGACTTGTAATATATAGAAAAATTTGATATAATTAAAAGAGATATTTTTAACGGAGGCGATATTGATGAGACGGCTGTTCAAATGCGGATTCGTCTATGACACGGACACACGTTCTTTTGAGGAAAAAGACGTATTGACACTTGACACGAAAATTGAAAAGATCGGAAAAAATATCGACTGCGTGCCCGATGAAACGGTTGACTGCACGGGAAAATATCTGATCCCCGGACTCGTTGATGTGCACACGCACGGCAGAGCGCGTCACGACTTCAATACAGCGACAAAAGAAGACGTTTTGTCCATGCGAATGTCGTACGCATCGCGCGGAACGACAACGATAATGGCAACTCTTGCTTCTTCGCCGATAGATGAGATTTTTGCCTCGTGCGATGCGATAAAATCAAACAGAGAAGTGCTGCCCGGTAAAACGACAGTCGCCGGATGCCATATTGAGGGAAGAGATCTTAACCCTTCAAAACGGGGTGCACCGCCGACTGAGCTTCTTCCCGCACCCGACGGTG
>JAKSPW010000090.1 GCA_024404435.1 Clostridia bacterium
TTTATCCCCGTTCCGGCTCCGTTACGGGAAACGGACGTGATATCGACGATTACTTCGGTCTCGAAACACTGAAGCTCATCATCAACCAGCCTTTCGGCGTTACGAACACAGCCGGCAAGTTCGACGTAGTCGTAAACGTTAAGGGCGGCGGATTCTCCGGCCAGGCAGGCGCAGTCCGTCACGGTATCGCACGCGCACTTCTCCTCGCAGACGAATCTTACAGATCTCCCCTCAAGAAGGCAGGTCTCCTGACTCGTGACCCGAGAATGAAGGAAAGAAAGAAATACGGTCTCAAAGCCGCACGTCGTGCAAGCCAGTTCTCAAAGAGATAAGTTCTCAAAAAGATCATCCCCCGATCTCCGGGGGATGTTTTTTTGTTTGCCGAAACAAAAAAGAGACTGCAGAGCAGTCTCTTTTTATATTCAGCTTGATCAGCCGACTTTTGCGCTGTTGACCTTGATGCCGGGGCCCATCGTGGATGCGACTACGCAGCTCTTGATGTACTGACCCTTTGCAGCTGCCGGTTTAGCCTTGATGATGGCACCGAGAATGGTGTCAAAGTTCTCGCGGAGCTTTTCAGCACCGAAAGAAGCCTTACCGATCGGGCAGTGGATGATGTTCGTCTTGTCAAGACGGTACTCGATCTTACCTGCTTTAGCTTCGTTAACGGCCTTTGCAACGTCCATCGTGACTGTACCTGCCTTAGGGTTCGGCATGAGTCCCTTAGGACCGAGCACACGACCCAGACGACCGATGGTACCCATCATGTCGGGAGTTGCGATAACAACGTCGAAATCGAACCAGTTTTCCTTCGTGATCTTCTCAACGAGATCGGTGTCACCGACGTATTCAGCGCCGGCTTCTTTAGCTTCGTTTGCACGGTCGCCCTTTGCGAATACGAGGACTCTCACGGACTTACCGGTACCGTGGGGAAGGACGATAGCGCCGCGGACCTGCTGGTCAGCGTGACGGGAGTCAACGCCGAGGCGGACGTGGAGCTCTACTGTTTCGTCGAATTTAGCCTTGGATGTCTGGCAGAGCAGACCGAAAGCCTCATCGGGATCGTACAGTTTGTTCTTTTCGATCAGCTTTACGCTGTCAACATACTTTTTGCTCTTTGTCATGACGTCTTCCTCCTTATTCCTCAACAAGGATACCCATGGAGCGGGCAGTTCCTGCGATCATGCTCATAGCAGCTTCGATCGAACCTGCGTTGAGGTCTTTCATCTTTGTCTCTGCGATCTGGCGTACCTGATCCTTTGTAACCGTTGCGACCTTCGTCTTGTTCGGTGTGGCAGATGCGCTCTCGATTCCTGCTGCTTTCTTGAGAAGCACGGGAGCCGGCGGAGTCTTCGTGATGAATGAGAAAGAACGGTCAGCGTAGACTGTGATGACTACGGGGATGATGAGACCGATGTCGTTCTTCGTTCTCTCGTTGAATTCCTTCGTGAAGTTAGGAATTGCAACACCGTACTGACCGAGTGCGGGACCTACAGGCGGCTGAGGAGTAGCTTTACCTGCGGGCAGCTGAAGCTTGATATAGCCGATGATTTTCTTTGCCATAGCAAAAATACCTCCGTATGTGGTTTATGACGGGAGACTCAGTAAATTTTCTCCCTCCCACTTGTGCGCATTGGCTCGCGCACTGAGACGCGCCTTGTTCAGGCGTTCTGGGACTTTCTGATACACTTCATGTCAAGCTTGACGGGCATATCGCGTCCCACGGTCGAAATAATGACCGTAACTTCGTTTCCGTCGGGTGAGACTTCGGTAAGCTTACCCGTGAAGCCGGAGAAGACTCCGTCGATGATATCGACCATGTCTCCGATGGCGATCTTGGAAACTTCGGTGACCGGGACCTCTTCGGAAATGATTGCCGCGACCTCTTCGTCCGAAAGGGGAACGGGCTTGCTTCCGGGGCCTACGAAACCTGTGACGCCGCGGATATTGCGCACGACGTGCCAGCTTTCATCGGTCATAACCATTTTGACGAGGACGTACGAGGGGAAGATCTTGCTTTCGACTTCCTTCTCTGCGCCTCCGTCGGATTCGACGATGATTTCAGTCGGAATGCGGACTTCCGTGATAAGATGCTTCAGATTGCGGTTTTCCACGATCTTTTCCAGATTCATTTTGACTTTGTTCTCGTATCCGGAATATGTGTGAGCAACGTACCACTTAAGGCCCTCATTCATTTCATTGATATCGCTCATGTGTCAACCCCGCTCAGCTGAACATACGGCCAAGGCCGGCGATGCTGCTGGAAAGCAGGTAGTCAAGCAGACCGATAACGGCCGCCAGAACGATAACGCAGATGATAACGATGATCGTGTTCTTGCGAACAGAAGAAGCGCTTGCCCAGGAAATTTTCCCGGCTTCCGACCAGAGGGACTTGAACCAGCTTCCGATTCTCTTAAAGAAATTCGGTTTCTTTACGTCTTTTTCAGCCATTCTTTTTCCCCTTCCCGATTACTTCGTTTCTCTGTGGAGGGTGTGCTTGCGGCAGAAACGGCAGTACTTGTTGAGCTCGAGTCTGTCCGGGTCGTTCTTCTTGTTCTTCATCGTGTCATAGTTGCGCTGTTTGCATTCGCTGCATGCAAGAGTGATTTTAACTCTCATTTCGGCACCTCCTGATAGATTTGAGCTTTCGCCCATGGGTTGTCGGGTGCTGCCCGACTGTGTACCTCCCTCGCCGGACGTCCCCGTTTGCACGGGAAAGAGGGCACAAAAAAAGAACCCTCCTTGCGAGGTAAAGTCATTATATCACTGTTTTTTCGCCGTGTCAAGGATTTTTTGAAAAAAATTTATTATATTATATGTATGATAGAAACGGTAAGCCGATTGACAAAACCACGGGAATTTGATATAATATTAGGACTATAATGAAAAAGTATACCTATCGGGCGGAAAGGAGGATGAAAATGAAAGACAAAAATCCGGGCACGGCGGTACTCGTCATCGCGGGGATCGTCTCGGCGGTGTTCATGACCGCAAGTGCTGCGGCGATGAGTCATCTCCGCACGTTCGTCCTCGCCGCGTTCACCGCTGCGATCGCCGCGGGCGCTCTCGCTTTCCTTTTCTGCCACCTCAGAGCATTCTGGGTAGTCTTTATTCCGATCGGCTCCGCCGCGCTGTCGTATTTCCTCGGCGCGGGGACGGGCGGCATCCTCGAGATGCTCTGCACGGTCTGCTTCACGGCGGCTCTGTGCACGATAATGGCGATCAAAGGCAGCGATACCTTCAGACTTCTGTTCGTTTCGACGCTGAGCTTTTCGGCGATCTTCGCTCTGTTCATCATTTTCAGGATAGACGCGATGTACGGCGGATTCTTCGAGGGCGTCGACGGCATCATCGCTTCTCTCAGGGAAGAGCTTGTGAACGTCATTTCCGTGTCGGACATCGCTGAGAGCGAGGCGTCTCTCATCTACACGAGCATTGATTCGCTTCTTGCCTCGGCATCGCTTCTCATCCCGTTCGGCGCGTTCTCGCTCGGCATGGTCGCCGGCTGGACGATGAAGGGTGTCGTCTTCCTTCTCGGCAAGCTGTCGGACGTGACCGCCCCGTTCTTCTCGTTCCCGTCGCGGGCACCGGGAGGACTCGGCATCATTTATATTATTTCTGCACTCGTCGGCATCTTCGTCACACCCGACTCGGGCGCGTTTTACTTCGTCGTCATGAACCTGCGCAGCATATTGATGCTGCTGTTCATCGGCGAAGGGATCGCCGACCTCGTGAGGATCATCATGATGAAGGGCTCCTCACGTTCGAGAGTGATACTGATCGTGCTCGGCGCGGCGCTTCTTCTGTTCGCATTCCCTCTGTTCCTGCAGTTCACGTCGTACCTCGGTGCGTACTGCGCGATATCCGCTTCCCGCCGCAGAAAGAGAACCGGCGGCAATAACGCTTGATACAGGTGATTTAGGTGAAAAAGATTTCAAGATTTCTGAGAAAAAACAGGCAGGCGATCCTGTCGACGCTGCTCACGGTGATAGTCTTCACGGTCTACATCATGAGCGTGGTCGTCCGCGGTGTGCCGCACCCGCTCCGCATCGGAGCCGTCTTCATGCTCGTGCTCATCGCGGGCATCGTGGCGATCGCGCTGGTCGAAAAGAAGATCAACGCGAAAAAAGGCGCGGTGAGGGATAAACAGCTCCTCAGCAGAACGATGTTCGAGGCCATCGACACGATGACGTCTCCCGTTCTGATGTGCCGTGCGGACGGACGTATCTTCTGGTGCAACGAGGGACTCAGACTCGCGATGCCCGACGGCAGAAAGCCGTACGGCCGCACCGTTTCGGATCTCCTCGGCACTTCGCAGGACAACATCAAGGCCGCTCCCGACGACGACGGGATCGGAGTCGATTTCGCGGGAAGATACTTCATCGCGAAGTACACGCCGATCAAGTTCGAGCACGGCGGAGCGCTGATCACGCTCACCGAATCGTCCGAGCTCAAGACGATGGGCGACGAGCTCGAGCTCATCCACGAGAGACTCGAGGACGCAGACCCCGTCGTTGCTTACGTCTTCGTCGACAACCTCACCGAAATGGTGCAGTACGACAGCGAATCGTACAGACCCGCGGCGGCGAAGATCGACGAGATACTCAGGGAATGGGCAACGGAAGCAAAGGGCGTCATCAAGGAATTCGAGAGAAACAGATATCTCTTCGTTTTCGAGAAGAAGTATCTGAACGAATACATCGAGAAGAAATTCGACGTGCTCGACCGTATCCGCGACATCAGAGTCGGTGCGGAGCAGCTCTCCGTCACCGTTTCCGTCGGTATCGCAGCCGTTTACGGCGGATTTGCCGATAAGGAAAAGGCGGCGCGCGCCGCACTTGAAATGGCGCTCGGCAGAGGCGGAGACCAGGTCGCCGTCAAGACCGACGAAACGACGGAATTCTACGGCGGCAGGACGAAGGCTTCGAGACGCCGCAGCAGCGTCCGTTCCAGAGTCGTATCAAACGAGCTTCTCATGCACATCTCGCGTTCGTCGAACGTCATTATCATGGGACACAGATATCCCGATTACGACTCGATCGCTTCCTGCGTGGGACTCGCGAGGATCCCGCGGTGCGGCGGAGTGGACGTCAAAATAGTCGCGGACGCGGATGACGCCAACGTCGCGCTCTGCCGTGAGCTCCTGCGCGGAGTACACGAGTTCGACGACGTGTTCATCACTCCCGACGAGGGACTCGATCTCATGCAGACCGATACTTTCGTCATCATGTCCGACGTCAATAACATGTCCATCGTCGCCGATACCGCTATAATCGGTGAGGCGAGACGGTACGCCGTGATAGACCATCACAGAAAGCAGGCGGAATTTGCCCGCGAGCCCGTGCTCGAATACATCGAGCCGAAGGCATCGAGCGCATCCGAGCTTGTCTCCGAGATGCTCGAGCAGGTGCTTCCGCAGGAGATGCTGTCGGTGGGAGAAGCAAACCTTCTTCTTGCCGGCATCATGCTCGACACGAAACAGTTCACCCGCATGACCGGCACGAGAACTTACGGCGCGGCGCTCTATCTGCATGATATCGGCGCGGAGCCGCAGGCGGTGCAGGAGCTCTTCAAGACGGACCTCGAGGAGTATCAGAGAGAAGCGCAGTTCCGCTCGAACGTGGTCATTTACCGCCATTCGATGGCGATCACGATCCTCGACGGAGACGGAGAGGTGTCCGACAAGATCACGGCATCCAAGGCGGCAGAGGGACTCATCGGAGTCAAGGGAGTCAAGGCGGCGTTCGCCATCGTCACTCTCGACGGCTCGATGCACATTTCCGCACGCTCGGGAGGCGAGATCAACGTTCAGCTCATTCTCGAAAAGCTGAAGGGCGGCGGACATTTTGACACCGCGGGCGCACAGATCGCGGGAGTAAACGCAGAAGAGGCGGTCAGGATGCTCAAGAAGTCGATTGACGAGTATCTTGACGACGCAGACGACGTTTGAAAG
>JAKSPW010000091.1 GCA_024404435.1 Clostridia bacterium
ATCAGCTTCGAAAGCGAGCAGATCACGGTCCCGCTCGACGCCACAGCCGACGACATGCTCGCGGGTGTCAGCGCGTTCGACGAAAAGGACGGCGACCTGTCTGACAAGGTCATCGTCGAGTCGATCTCCCGCTTCGTCGAAAAGGGCGTGTCGGTCGTACGCTACGCGGTCTGCGACGGTGACAATCACGTCACCGCGGCGACAAGACGCATCGAGTACGAAGACTACACGAGCCCGCGCTTCACGATCACCTCGTCGCTCGTCTTCCCGACCGGGCAGGCGATCAACATCCACGGCATCATCGGCGCAGAGGACAAGATCGACGAGGACATCTCGGACGAGGTCATAATCACCGCGAACGAGTACACCGTGCAGTCGAACGGCGTTTACACCGTGAACGCGAAGGTCACGAACAGCAAGGGCGACATGATATCGCGCTCCTTCCCCGTTTACATCGAGGAACGCAGCCTCGCCGCCCCCGAGATAAAGCTTGAAAATTACATCGTATACTGCGCCGTCGGAGAAAAGATCACTCCCGCCGACAACGTGGTCACGGTGTTCGCCGCAGACGGCACCGACCTCAAGGGCTCGCTCGAGATCGACACGAATCTCGACACCGGCAAGGCGGGAACGTACGAGGTCCACTACCGCGCCAAGGACTCGCTCGGAAGGACGGGACACGCGGTCGCGTTCGTCATCGTCGAAGACTGAGCCCCAAAGACACATATTTACAGGTGGTATTACCCGATGAATACATTAAGCGAAAACAAACAGCTTGATCTGTACAGTCTCGTGCGCGACGTCGTGCGGAACGTCTGGGTCGTCATACTCGCCGCGCTGATCGGCAGCATGGCGGTCTCGGTGTGGGGCCGCGCGGTCTACGTGCCGACATACACGAGCAGCGCGACGCTCATCGTCAATTTCAAGGATTCGTCCTCGTTTTCATATTCGACTCTCTCGTCGTCCGCGGAGATCTCACGCATCTTCACGAACGTGCTCGTTCAGCCGACGATGAAGGAATACGCCGCCGGTCATCTCGGACGCGAGAGCTTTTCCGGCACGATCTCGTCTTCCGCACTGACCGACACGAACATCTTCACGGTCAGCGTGACGAGCACGTCTCCCGAGCTCTCCTACGAGGAGCTGTGCGCCGTGCTCGAGGTCTATCCGCAGATCTCCGGAACGGTCTTCTCGGACTGCATCATCGACGTCATCCGCTCGCCCGGACTTCCCGCGGGCCCGTCGAACTCCGCGTCTCAGAAAAACTCCGGCCTCGCGGCTGTCGGATGCGCCGTCATCGTTCTCGGACTGATCATTTTCTTCTCCTACATGCGCGACACGGTCAAGAACGAAAAGTTCTTCAAGGAAGAGATCGACTCGAAGCTTTTCGGAACGGTCTGCCACGAAAGACGCTACAAGACGCTCCTGGCGTACGTCAAAAATCTGTTCAAAAAGAAATCCGAGGCACCGCTCGTCGGTACCGCTCACACGAGCTTCGCTTTCTCCGAGGAGTATCATAAGATCGCCTCGAGGATCGAATATCTGAACCGCAGAGAAGGCGCAAAGGTATTCCTCGTCACGAGCTGTGCCGAGGACGAGGGCAAGTCGACCGTCTCCGCGAACATCGCGCTGACGCTCTCGCTCAGGAAGAAGCGCGTCGTCCTTCTCGACATGGACTTCAAGAAGCCCGCTCTCCAGAAGGTCTTCGAGATACCGTCGGAGGACAAGCCCGACCTCGCCGACTTCCTGGCCGGTAAGGTCGGAGCGGATGAGTTCTCGTTCACGAGATACAAGAACACGTCCCTCGATCTCGGGCTCAACAGAAACGCCCACTTCAACTACGTCGACTGGATCCACTCGGAGCACACCGCAAACGTCATCAAAGCGCTCCGCGATTCGGAAAGATATGACTTCATCATCAGCGACACGCCGCCGATCTCGGTCGCCGCGGACATCACCGCGCTGTCGGGGCTTGCCGATCAGACGCTTCTCGTCGTACGTACCGACTGCGTAGACGTCGGCGAGGTCAACGACGTCGTCCTTTCACTCAAAGAGAACAGCAGGCACTTCGCGGGCTGCATCCTGAACGACGTGCACAAGGAATTCTCGTCGCTGACTCAGTTTGCACTCAATGAGTCCGGCTACTACGGCCACCACAACGGCTATTACGGAAAATACTCCGGGAAAATGTACCCCGGCGCATCGGATCACTCCGGAACGAAAACGGAAAAATAAAATCGGAAACGGATGATATATGAACACGAACAAATACTCCGCAGAACAAAATAACGAGCCGATCGAGCAGAAAGAATTCTCGCTCGACATGATCTTCAAGAGCTTTTTGAGATTCTGGTGGGTCTGCCTCATCTGCGCCGTGCTCTTTGCAGGCGTCTCGGTGTACAGAAGCTACAAAAGCTACTCTCCGCGGTACAGCTCGTCGGCCACCTTCACGGTGCAGACTCAGACGGGAAGCAGCTTCAGCGCGGGGCTGACCTCGTATTCCTTCTCGTACAACCGCTCGGCGGCAAAACAGCTTTCATCGACCTTCCCGAGCATCATCAGCAGCCATATCCTTCAGGATATCGTCTGCAACGATATGGGACTTCCCTATTTCCCGTGCGCGCTTTCCGCGTCCTCCGTTCCCGACACGAATCTGTTCACGATCACGGCTGAGGGCTCGGATCCCGACCTCACGTACCGCACCCTGAAGTCCGTCATCAAGAACTACCCCGTCGTTTCGGAGTACGTTCTCGGCAACACCGAGCTCAACATCCTTCACGAGCCCGTCCTTCCCGAAGAGCCGTCAAATCACATCTCCTACAAGGGACAAGTCGTCAAAAAGGCTCTTCTCGGATTTGCCGTCGGACTCCTCTGGGTCGTCTTCTACGCATTCAAGAGAAATACGCTCTGCTCGCGCTACGACGTGCGCAGAAAGCTGAATCAGAACTGCCTCGGCTCGCTGCCCGAGGTCATATTCAAAAAGCACAAGAACGATATCGGGCGCTCGGTCTCCATCACGAATTCCCACGTGGGAAGCGGCTATACCGAGTCTTTCCGCGCATTCAGGAACTCGCTCGTCAACAAGCTCGGCGACAGAAAGATCATCCTCGTCACGAGCACGGCGCCGGGCGAAGGAAAGACCTCCGTCTCGGCAAATCTCGCCGCGTCTCTCGCGCAGATGCACCGTCGCGTGCTTCTGAGCGACGGAGACCTGCGCAACCCGAGCCTGCGGGAGTTCTTCGGGATAGCGGACAACGCGCCGCAGTCTGCGGATGAAAACAGCAAGCTGAAGGTCACCTCAATTCCGGTCGGAGAGAACGACTCCGTTACTCTCCTTTGCTTCCCGAACGGCAGCGAAAACATCTGGGGCATCCTGAGTCCGAAACGCGTCGAAAACCTCTTCGCATCGGTACGCAATAAATTCGATTACATCATCGTCGACACCTCTCCGATAGGCATCACGTCGGAGCCGTCCGTCTTCGCACAGTTCGTCGACGCCGCGGTCATGGTCATCAAGCAGGACACGATCCGCACGTCGAGCGTCATCAACTCTCTCGACACGCTTCTCTCTTCCGACGTCGAGCTGCTCGGCTGCGTGCTGAACGGCACGTCGGGCGGTTATGACGGCTACGGCAGCAAGTACGGATACCGCTACGGAAGCTACGGCCGCTACGGCTACGGTTACAGGTACGGCTACGGTTACGGCTACGGGGAAAAGTCGAAGAAGAGACACAGAAATACCGCAAAATGACCGATATGGAAGCTGAACTCAGGACGATTTCGGCAGGCGAGGCCGAGGATAGTCTCGTCAGCCTGATAAATGCGGGAGACACCGTCCCGCTGAAGGTAACCGGCTCGAGCATGGTGCCGTTTCTGAGAAACGGACGCGACACCGTGTGGCTCTGCCGTGCCGACCGGCCGAAGAAAGGACAGATCTTATTCTTCAGGCGGAGCGACGGCACGTTCATACTTCACCGCATCCGTCGGATCGGAAGCGACGGCATAATGACGGTCAACGGCGACGCACAGAAATGGTGCGAGACGGTCGATCCCGAAAACGCGGTCGCCGTCGCCGTCAGGATCACAAGGCAGAACGGAAAAACAGTCGACACGAACGGCTTCGGATTCAGATTCCTGAGCCTGCTGTGGTATCCGACGCGTCCCGTCCGTCCGTTCCTGTTCAAGGTCGGAGCCGCACTCCGCGGAAAGCGGAAATAAAAAAGCACACTTCCCCCTTAACGGGGGATTTTTCAAAAAATCATCGGGAAGGAAGGTACGGCAGCTGCCATGCAAAAGGCTGAAGAACTCTTTATCGAAGCGCTTTCCGCATTTTTCGGTCAGCGCGGCGCTCCGGAAGTGCCCGCAGACGAGATTGGGCGTCTTTTTGCGCTTGCCGATCAGCAGCACCTTTTTCCCGTGATATTCGAGACGCTTTACGCCGACGGCACGGTCAGGGCGAGCGAAAAATACGGCGCGTACCGCAATACAGCCATACGGATGGCCGCCGCAAGCGAAGAAAAAAACGATGCGTTTCTGAGGCTTTATTCCCGCCTGCGGGAAGAGGACCTGCATCCGCTCATCGTCAAGGGAATCCTGTGCCGCAGCGTTTTTCCGAAAGGACATCTGAGGCTCAGCTCGGACGAGGATCTGCTCGTGCCCGATGACGAATACGATAAATGCGCCGCACTTTTAGCTGAACTCGGATATGAAAAAACATCCTCCGACGAGGTCACCGATGAATCCGGATGGGTATCGGGAAGCTGCCGTATCGAGCTTCACCGTTCCCCGTTCGGAACGGGAGACGACCTTGCGGAAAGGCTGAACTCTCACTTCGGAGACGTTCACGATAATCCCTCCGTCTATGAAATCGAAGGCGGCACGGTCCTGTCTTTGACTCCCGAAGCGCACCTCGTCTACCTGCTCCTGCACGCGTTCAAGCATTTCATCCGCAGCGGCTTCGGCATCAGGCAGGTCTGCGACGTCGGTGCGTGGATCAAAAAATACCGCGGCGAGATCGACTTCGATTCGGTCTACCGCATCTGCGAAAGCACAAATTCTCTCGTCTTCGCCAAAGCAGTCTTTCTCCTCGCCGAAAAGGTCACCGGTGTCACCGCTCCGGGCGGAGCGTGGGAACGGATCGTGACCGATCCCGCGCCCATGCTCGAAGATATGCTCGAGGGCGGCGTGTTCGGCTCGAACGATCTGAGCCGTCTGCACTCGTCGAACGTCACTCTTACAGCCGCCGGAAGCGGAAAGAAGACGCGGCGCGGAGTATTCTCCGCGGCTTTTCCGTCACGGGACAGACTCGTGCCGCAGTACCCGGAGCTGAAGAAGCATCCTGCCCTTCTCCCCGTCGTCTGGGTGAAGCGGTTTGTAAAATACGGCAGAGAGACACGTCATAATAAAGGCTCGGACACCGCGAGAAGCCTGAAGATCGCCGAAAAGCGTCTTGAGCTTCTGAAGTATTACGGAATCATCAAATGACCGAAAGGAAATCACCATGGAAAGAATCAAAAGCTTTACGATAGACCACATGACGCTCCTGCCCGGAGTCTACGTCAGCCGCGAGGACGAGGCGGGCACCAGTCCCGTCACGACCTACGACGTGCGCCTCACGAGGCCGAACTTCGAGCCCGTGATGAACACGGGAGAGGTACACACGATCGAGCACATCGGCGCGACGTACCTGCGCAACCTCGACGGCGTGAAGGAAAAGGTGATCTACTGGGGACCGATGGGCTGCAGGACGGGCTTTTACCTCATCATGGCGGGCGAGCCCGACCTCGACGCGGTCAAGGCACTGATGAAGGAAGTTTTCGCGTTCGTCGCGGATTTCGAGGGAGCCATTCCCGGCGCGACTCCCGTCGAGTGCGGGAATTACTCCGACATGGACCTTCCCG
>JAKSPW010000092.1 GCA_024404435.1 Clostridia bacterium
GGCGACCGGTTTTTCGATCCTTTACGAATACGGCTTTTTCAAGCAGAAGATCATCGACGGAAATCAGATCGAGCTCCCCGACGAATGGACGGACAAGGGAGGAACTTGGCTCATCCCGCGCACCGACAAGGCGTTCACCGTCAAGCTCGGCGGCACAGTTCACGAGGAGTGGAAGAACGGCAGATGCGAGATAACCACCGAAAACGCGAATGAGGTCAGGGCGGTCCCGTATGATATGCTCATCTCGGGCGCGGGAACGGATGCCGTCAATACCCTGAGACTCTGGAAGGCCGTCGACACGACGAGCTTCAACATGAGCCTCATTTCCCAGGGCGAGTACGTCAAGGCGATGCAGGAGACCTCGAACTCCGAGATAATCTCAAAGGTCCTTTACCCGTCGGACGATCACGACGAGGGCAAACTTCTCAGACTGTCTCAGCAGTATTTCCTCGTTTCCGCGTCCCTTCAGAACATCATCAGCGACCATCTCGCGTCCTACGGCAGCCTTGACAACCTTGCCGACAAGATCGCGATCCATATCAACGACACTCATCCCGCGCTCTGCGTGCCGGAGCTCATGAGAATACTTATCGACGTATACTCATATTCATGGGACGATGCGTGGAACATCGTGACGAAGGTCATCTCGTACACGAATCACACCGTTCTCCCCGAAGCACTCGAAACGTGGAACGTCGATCTGTTCCGCTTCGAGCTTCCGAGAATATACATGATAGTCGAGGAGATCAACCGCAGACTCTGCGCCGACCTCTGGAACATGTATCCCGGCGACTGGGACAGGATCTCGAGAATGTCCGTCGTCGCAAACTCGCAGGTCAGGATGGCAAACCTCTCCGTCGCGGCGTCGCACACCGTCAACGGAGTGTCGGCTCTCCACTCGGAGATACTGAAAAAGACGGTTTTCCACGACTATTACAAGGCTTACCCGACAAGATTCACCAACGTCACGAACGGTATCGCTCACAGACGCTGGCTCTGCTACGCAAACAGAGGGCTCTCGTCTCTGCTTGACGAGACGATAGGTACCGAATACAGATACGAGCCCGAACGTCTCTCCGACTTCGCCGCGTTCCGCGACGACACGTCGGTGCTCGAAAGGCTCCGCACGATAAAAGCCGAAAACAAGCTCGCCTTCTCGAAGCATATCTTCAATAAGACGGGCGTCGCGCTCGACGTCGACTCCGTGTTCGACACGCAGGTCAAGAGGATGCACGAGTACAAGCGTCAGCTTCTCAATGTGCTGAAGATACTCTCTCTGTATGCGGAACTGAAGGATAATCCGAATGCCGACGTTACGCCGACGACCTTCATCTTCGGAGGTAAGGCGGCGAGCGGCTACTACATGGCGAAGAGCATCATAAAGCTTATCTGGAGCCTCGGTGAAGAGATCGCGAAGGATCCCGCGGTGAGGGACAAAATAAGAGTCATCTACGTCGAAGACTATAACGTGAGCGAAGCGGAGCTTTTGATGCCCGCGACGGGTGTTTGCGAGCAGATCAGCCTTGCCGGCAAGGACGCGAGCGGCACGGGATGCAGGGAATTCATGATAAACGGTGCTCTCACTCTCGGTACTCTCGACGGAGCGAACGTCGAGATCAGAGACGCGGTCGGCGACGATAACATCTACATCTTCGGACTTACCGACACGCAGGTCGACGACCTCTGGAAGCACGGATACGAGTCCGTCAGATACTATATGCAGAGCGACAGACTGAAGTCTGCGATCGACCTTCTCACTCACCGCAGATTCGCGGATAACGACTTTTCGTCCATCGTCAGCTATCTGCTTTACTCGCACGGAGTTTCCGACCCGTACATGTGCCTTGCGGACTTTGATTCGTACCGCTCGACCTTCGACACGATGATGCGCGATTACGGGGACACCGGAACGTGGGAGAAAAAATCGCTTATCAATATTGCGGGCGCGGGATATTTCGCCGCTGACAGAAGTATCAGAGAATACGCGGAGAATATATGGCATATTTCGAAGATAAAATGATCTTTTCGGAAGGAAAAGCGGCGTGCGGCGCGGATGTGTCGCTGCACGGCGCTTTCCGTTCGGGAGACACAGTCACGTTTACTCTTTCGTCCGCCGTCAGAGCGGTTTCGGCCGCCATGCGCATCCATTCCGACGGCTACGAGGGAGAAGTGAAGAGAGTCAGACTCGAAATGAAAAGGGAAGAGGACGGCACTTTTTCGCTTACTCTCGACACGGAGGAGCTGTCGCGTTCTCTCTGCGGCAGAAAAACGGGGCTTTTCTACTACGACTACGAGGTGACCGTCTTTGACCGTGTGCTCCATCTCGGCGGCGAAGAGGTGAAAGTGCTTCTCGACTCGGGAGAGTACGGCGAAAGACAGCTTCTCATTTACCCCGCAGAGACAAAAGCACCTCCGAAGCACGGCATCGTCTATCACGTTTTTGTCGACAGATTCTGTAAAAGCGGCAGATGCAGCGTGAGAGAGGGCGGTGTGCTAAACGAAGACTGGGACGGCGGGATACCGCAGTTTGCGGACGTTCCCGGCGGCGAGGTCGCTAACAACGTCTTCTTCGGCGGCGACCTGTACGGCATCATCGAAAAGCTGCCGTACATCGCGTCCCTCGGAACGGCTATCATTTATCTTTCTCCCGTTTTCGAGGCGGCGTCCAACCATAAGTACGACACGGCGGATTACCTCACCGTCGACTCTGCCTTCGGCGGAGACGAAGCTCTGCGCGAGCTCACGGAAAAGGCGGCAGAGCTCGGTATCGACGTGATGCTCGACGGGGTGTTCAATCACACCGGAAGCGACAGCATCTACTTCAACAAAGAGGGCAGATACGGAAATACCGGCGCGTATAACTCGACCGGATCGCCGTATTACCGCTGGTATAACTTCAAAAACTATCCCGACGAATACGAGTGCTGGTGGGGCGTGAAAATTCTGCCCCGCGTCGACAGCACGAACGAAACGTACAGAAGCTTCATCACACGCGAGGTCGTGCCGAAATGGACGCGCCTCGGCGTGAAACACTGGCGGCTCGACGTTGCCGACGAGCTGTCCGACGCTTTTTTATCCGACCTTGCCGACAGCGTTCCGGAGGATTCGCTCGTGATCGGAGAAGTGTGGGAGGACGCGTCCGATAAGGTCAGCTACGGCAGACGCCGCAGATATTTCACCGACGGTCAGCTTACCTCCGTCATGAATTATCCGCTTCGCAGCGCGATCATTTCGTATATCCTGCACGGCGACACGGAAAGCCTCAGACACGCGACGGAGGGACTTTACAGAAGATACCCGAAGCACGTGTCGGATAATCTGCTCAATTTCCTCGGCACGCACGACACGGAAAGGGCACTCACGGTTTTCGGAGACGACGATTATTTCGCGCTCTCGAACGCGGAACTGTCGACACGCAGGATGACGGATGAAGGGAGAGCGGCGGCGAAGAAGAAGCTGCTCGAGGCCTACGCCATGATAACGGCTCTGCCCGGCATCCCGTGTGTCTTTTACGGAGACGAGGCGGGACTCGAGGGATACCGCGATCCGTTCTGCCGGATGCCGTTCCCGTGGGGAAGAGAGGACGCGGAGCTGACTGAAAAGTACCGCGAGCTCGGCAATTTCAGGAAGAACGAAGAAATGCTCGCGGACGCGGATTTTGAGATCGTTTCTCTGACGGAAGAGAGCTTTGTGTTCACAAGGCGCCGTGACGGTGAAAAGCTGACGGCATATATAAACAACACCGACGCAGAGCTCAACTGCGGCGGGCATGTTCTCGCCCCGAGAGGATGGAAATTCGTAAAAGGTTAAAAAAAGGAGGAAACATGAACGTTCCGATGCTGCTTACACCGAAGGCGTCCACTTCGTATATCGAATACGGAATGACGGTCAGACAGGGTCTCGAAAGATTCAGGGCACACGGCTTTACCGCAGTCCCCGTACTGAATGATGACGGCATCTACATGGGTACCGTATCGGACGGGGATTTCCTCAGATACATACTCGACGCGGGCGAACTGTCTCTCAAAAAAATGGAAGACGTTCGGATAAGTGACATTCTGAAACCCGACGTAGTGCCGCCTGTGAGCATCGACGCGTCGATCGACAGGCTGACGGACAGACTCATGAACTCGAATTTCGTTCCCGTTACCGATGCCCGCGGCTGTTACGTCGGCATCGTTACGAGAAAAAATCTCATGTCGTATCTGAAATCTCAGACAGACAAATAAAAGCACCCTCGGGTGCTTTTTTGATAAATATTCCAAAACGCCGGGGACGGAAACGGAATAATTGGTGAGAATATGCTTTCCCCGACGTATTGATTTTTTATAATAAATATGTTATAATCATTCAATAATACCAAAAAAGGACGTGACGCAGATGACAAAAAGGACAGATATAAGAAAGCTTACGTTTCTGGCGCTTATGACGGCTATCGTCGTCGTGCTTCAGCTCGCCGGCAGCTTTATCCGTTTCGGACAGTTCTCCGTTTCTCTCGTCCTCGTGCCGATAGTGATCGGTGTCGTGATCGCGGGCCCGTACGCCGGAGCATGGCTCGGCTTTGCCTTCGGATGTGCCGTTCTTCTCTCCGGAGACGCCGCGACTTTCTTTGCGATCTCTCCCTTCGGAACGATCGTGACCGTCCTCGTAAAGGGCACGCTTGCCGGATTTGCCGCGGGACTCGTCTTCAGATGGCTGTCGAAATATAACAAGACGTTGGCGACCTTCGCCGCAGGTGCCGTCTGCCCGATAGTCAACACGGGCATATTCCTCATAGGCTGCCGCATATTCTTCTATAACGCGATCTGCGAATGGGCAGCGGGAGAGGGCAAGGACGTCGTGATGTACCTTCTCATCTTCTTCGTCGGCTTCAACTTCCTCTTTGAGCTTGCGGTCAATATGCTCCTCAGCCCCGTCGTCATCAGACTGATAGACATCTCAAAAAAGAGAGTAAGATAAAATGAAATACGGTCTTATCGGAGAAAAGCTCGGCCACAGCTTTTCAAAGGAGATCCACGAATCTATCGCGGACCTTGAATATGAACTCTGTGAAGTCGCGCCGTCGGAGCTTGAGGGCTTTATGACGCAGCGCGGCTTTTCGGCTGTCAATGTGACGATCCCGTATAAAGAGGCCGTGATACCGTACCTTGACGTGACGGATACGGCGGCACGGGACATCGGTGCCGTCAATACCGTCGTGAACAGAGACGGCAGGCTTTACGGTTACAATACCGACTTTTTCGGCATGAAGTCGCTTATCTGCCGCCTCGGACTCGATCTTTCGGGCTCGACCGTGCTGATCCTCGGCACGGGAGGCACGTCGAAGACCGCGTCTGCGGTCGCGCGTGAGCTCGGTGCGGCGAATATCGTGAAGGTCAGCCGAAAAGGCGGGAACGGTGCCGTGACTTACGCCGAAGCAGCGGAAAAATACCGGGATGCCGACTTTATCATCAACACGACTCCCGTCGGCATGTTCCCGAACGTGGACGGCTCTGCCGTTGACCTTTCCGATTACCCTTGCCTTCGAGGCGTGATCGACGCCGTATATAACCCGCTTCGCACGGATCTGATACTTGACGCGACGGCGAGAAGCATTCCGGCGGAAGGCGGGCTTTATATGCTCGTCGCTCAGGCGGTGCGCGCGTCCGAGCTGTTTACGGGAGACGACCGTCATGGCGTAACGGACAAAATCTTTGCAAAGATGCTTTCGAAAAAAGAGAATATTTTTCTCACCGGCATGCCCGGAGTGGGGAAGACCACGGTCGGGCACCAGATAGAAGGAAAAACGGGCAGGGAATTCATTGATACCGATGAGCAGATAATAAAGAAAACGGG
>JAKSPW010000093.1 GCA_024404435.1 Clostridia bacterium
AGATTTCTTCATATGTGATTATTTTCATCCGAAACGCCTCAACAAATTCTGATTTATCAAGCTCATTATAACAAGAATCGGGTGTAAAGTCAATGATGTCGCCGCCATTGGCGGCTGATGATGTTCCGGCTGACGCCGGAATGATGTACTTCGCTTCGCTCACAATGATGCGATGTTTGCCCATGTGCCGAAGGCACACATCATCAGCGACAGCGGCATCATCAGCGAAGCGGCATCATTTGCCCGACAGGGCAAACATCATTTTAATAGGGAACGGGGAAAACGCTTTTCTTCAAAAAGGTTTTCCCCGCCGAATAATGCTTTTTAACTTAAGGATTGAGTCTGTTCGGACCGCGGAAGATGAACATCGCGTCCTTGATGTGGAGACCGAGCAGGAGCATCGTGAGTCTGTCGACTCCGAGTCCGAAGCCGCCGTGCGGCGGGCAGCCGTACTTGAAGAACTCAAGATAGAACTTGACGTCCTCAGTGAGTCCCTTTTCGTCAGTCTGTGCCTTCAGCACGTCGAATCTGTGCTCTCTCTGCGCGCCGGTCGTTATCTCGGTGCCTCTCCAGATGAGGTCGTAGCCCTGCGGCACGCCCTTTTCGTCTCTCATGTGATAGAAGGCTCTCTTTTCGGCACTGTAATCCGTTACGAAGAGGAATTCGTGACCGAAGTGCTTCATCGTCCAGTCGTAGCTGAGACGCTCCGCATCTGTTGTGAGGTCGCCCTTTTCGCTGTCGGGAACGGTGTAGCCGTAGTCTTCCTCGAGACCCTTATACAGATCAGCAAGCGTCACAACGGGGAACGGTGTAGTCGGAACGACGACTTCCGTGCCGAACAGTTCTTTGATCTCGTCGCCGTACTTTTCCTTGACGACCTTCAGCGCGTAGGTAAGAAGCTCTTCTTCGATCTTCATGACGTCGCGGAAAGAATCGATATAAGAGAATTCAAGGTCAAAGCCCGTGAACTCGGTCGTGTGCTTGTTCGTGTAGGATTTTTCCGCTCTGAAAACGGGGCCGACCTCGAAGATCTTTTCAAATCCCGATGCCATTGCCATCTGCTTGTAGAACTGAGGGCTCTGTGCGAGGTACGCGTTGCGGTCGAAATACTTGACCTCAAAGACCTCGGAGCCGCTTTCGCTTGCCGCGCCGATGAGCTTCGGTGTGTGGATCTCGATGAAATCACGCTCGAGAAGGAAAGCACGGAGAGCGTTGACAAAAGCAGTCTGTACCTTGAACATGAGCTGATTCTCGTCAGTTCTGAGGTCGATCCAGCGGTAGTCGATCCTCTGGTCGATGGAGGAGCGCTCAACTGCCTGTTTCTTCTTCGTTGCGGGAATATCTTTTCTGACTATCGGAAGCGCTGCGGCGATGCTTTCAACGAAAAGCTCGTCGGGAAGCAGCTCGATACCGCCCATTTTAACGTATTCGTTTTCGATAAGGGTTCCCGTAACGGAGATAACGGAGTCTTCGGTCAGCGTTTCGAGCGCGTCGCACATTTCGGGGTGCTTTTCTTTTTCTATCGTGACCTGGAGCTTACCGGTGATGTCCTTCAGGACGATGAATGCCATAGCCTTGCTGTTGCGGAAATTTTCAACAAAGCCGCGGACGTTGATCACTTCGCCGACTTTTGCTCTTACGTCGGAAATATAGGTTCTTTCCATAATGTTCTCCTCATTTATCACTCGCGGCAATGCCGCCATATTTCATACAAGGAAAAGTATAACAAATTTTTGCCGAATAATCAAGTCTATTGACAAAAAAACACGGTCAAGCCGTGTTTTATTTGTTATTTTTCTTGTTTTTCCATTTCCAGATGATCGTTCCGAAGTAGAATTTCGGAAGCTTCATCATTCTGCCGATGCGGGACGGCTGGCAGAGAAGACGGTAAAACCACTCGAGATTCAGCTTGATGAAGAATTTCGGTGCTCTCTTCACCGTGCCGGAATATCCGTCGAGCGAGCCGCCGAGACCGAGCATGAGCTTTACGCTTGTCAGCTTGTCGCGGTTTGCGTTGATCCACTTTTCCTGCGCGGGAACTCCGAGGCAGACGAAGAGCACGTCGGCGCCGCTTTCATTGACAAGACGCACGACCTCGTCGTTTTCCTCTCCCTCTTTTTTGAAATAGCCGTCGTGAGTGCCGACAAAAAGAGTGCCGGGATACTTTTCACCCATTTTTTCGGCAGCGAGCTCGGCGACTCCGGGCTTTCCGCCGAGGAAAAATATCTTCAGGTTTTCGGAAGCGGAAAGGGAAATGATCTTTTCTCCCGCCTCATAGCCGGGAACTCTGCCTTTCAGAGGCGTTCCGAGTATCTTCGCGGCCTTGACGATTCCGATACCGTCGGGAAGCGTGATGTCCGCCTTGCCGATCTCATCGTACATGGAGTTGTCGTCGATGCAGAGCTGAACTATCTCGGGGTTGGGCGTAAAGACTGCGGTCTGCTTTCCTTCTTTTATGCGGCAGAGCATCATATCGACAGCCTCGTCGAGAGTCACGTTGTCAAAATAAACGCCGCGCACGTTGATCTTTTCAGACATTTTTTCTCCTAAAACAAATGCACTGAGCTCTCGCTGAGTGCACTTTTTTCCGATGTTCTTATTTTACGTTCTTTGCAAGGTATTCGACAACGTCGCCGACAGTCAGGAAATCGTGGATATCGGAATCACCGATCTCGATGCCGTACCTGTCCTCACACATGAGAACGAGGTCTGCAAGCTCAAGAGAATTGATGCCGAGATCATTGACGAGTTCTGCGTCGGGAGTAACGTCAGCGGGATTTACCGAGAGCTCTTCAACGAGCATTTCTTTTATTTGTTCAAACATTTTCTGGACCTCCGTTTTCTGTTTTCGTTTATAAAACATGAATATTATAATGTTTTGTTCCCCCGTTGTCAAGTATTATTTTCATTTACTTAAAAATATGTAAAAAAGACGCAAAAAATTTCATATAAGTGTTGACTTGATGAAATTATTATGATATAATACGAAAAGCCGCGTGATCCGGGTCCAAAAGCCTCGGCTTGCCTGAGATCAGCGAGTTCACAAAAAGAAAGTGAGGTGCTTTTCATGTTTGCAGTTATAGAAACAGGCGGAAAGCAGTACAAGGTCAACGAGGGAGACGTTATCTTCGTTGAGAAACTCGACGTAGCAGAGGGTGAGACCATCACGTTTGATAAGGTTCTCACGGTTGCTGATGACAACGGCGTCAAGGTCGGCACACCGACAATCGACGGCGCATCGGTTACGGCAAAAGTCGTAAAGAACGGCAAGGCTAAGAAAATCTACGTCATGACTTACAAGCCCAAGAAGAACGAAAAGCGTAAGATCGGCCACAGACAGCCGTACACAAAGGTTCAGATCGAAAAGATCGCCCTTTAAGAGGCACAGTCAGTATGACAAAAATAATATTTTTCAGGCGTGACGGACTCTTCTACGGATTTGAGGAGAAGGGACACACGGGATACGGCGAATCCGGAGACGATATTCTCTGTGCGGCGCTTTCCGCGATGACCATGCTGATCCTCAACACCGTCGAGATCTCGTACGCGGGAGACGTCAAGTATGAAATTGACGAGAACACGACGCATATCACCGTCAAGTCGATGTGTGCGCTCCCCGAGTTCGAGCCCGACGAAAAAAAGAGATTCGCGATAGAAGGACTTTTCAAGGGTTACTACTACCAGCTGAACGATCTGCTTGAAGAGTATTACGATCATCTCGACGTCGACGTGGTCGACGAATGAGCAACTTCAAAATAAAACGAAAGGTAAGGATATGACAATGATCAGAATCGGTTTGCAGTTTTTTGCACATAAAAAAGGTGTCGGTTCCACGAAGAACGGACGCGACAGCGAGTCCAAGAGACTCGGCGTAAAGAGAGCTGACGGTCAGGCAGTTCTCGCCGGCAACATCATCATCAGACAGAGAGGCACAAGAATCCGTCCCGGCAACAACGTCGGCCGCGGTTCCGATGATACTCTTTTCGCTCTCATCGACGGCAATGTCAAGTTTGAGCACATCGCCGGCGGCAAGAGACAGGTAAGCGTTTACGCTGACTGATTGTTTTTGTAGCTAAAAAAATCACCTCTTTTGAGGTGATTTTTTATTTTACTTTCTGTCGATGCGGAAGATGCTGAGCTGACCGGGGTAGAGATAAACTCCGTCCCATTCACCGATGCAGGGCGCGAGGGGAGTCTCTCTCTTTCCGTTGAAGTTGAGCTCCGTCACGGAGCATTTTTCTGCGTCGTACGTGACCTTCCACCTTGACGGCTCGACCATCGAGGCGTTGACGAATGCCATGTACTCGGTTCCGTTTTCGTCCTCGAAGAAGCTGACGATCGAATCAAGGTAGCCCTCGATCTTAATGAGATCGTGCGAGTCGTCCGTAAACATTTCGTAGTCCGCAAACTGCTTGCCGAAGCGGTAGGTCTTTTTCCTCTTCAGCTTCATCAGCAGCTCGCCGTATTCGTCTCCGAAAATTTTCTGACAGCGGAGCATCATGTAGTAGTGATCCGTGAGATTGTGATACCTGTCGATCGGTGAGCCGTGATTGTTGACGGAGAGATCTCTGTCGTAGTACCTGAACCACATGAGACCGCGGATACCGACGGCTGCCGCAACGTTAATCTGCCAGCCGATCTCGTACTCGTTCGGCTGCCTGTATGAGAAGTGAGCTGTGCACAGAGGCGTGAGCCACGGCTCGACACCGGCGTATTCTGCCGCTTCCACCTGAGCCTTTACGTCAATGAAGAATCCGTTGATGCCGACGTCGTTTATCATCTGCGTATATGCGTCAAAGCAAACGGAGTTGCACTTCGTCTTGTCTGCTATCTCTTTTATGAACTCACCGTAGGTCATACCCTCAAAGAGATCGCTTCTTTCGTGAGTCGAGCCCATGAGGTTAAGATAAGGCTCGAGCTCGGGTGCGACTTTTTTCTGTATTGCCATGTAACCGGTATATTTTTCGATTGCCTCGGGAGTTGACGGCTCGTCTGCTACGAAGAAGCCCGCGAGTGCCGGATGTCCCTTGACGACGTTATATACGCTGCGGAAGTTTTCCTCGTAATCGCCGTTGCCGAGCCCCTCGTAATTTGCGACGAGCTTCAGACCGAGCTCTTCGGCACGGTCGAGAAAGGGTATCAGTTCTTCGGGTTTGTTTTTACCGAAACTGATCTTCGGTGACATCGTATAGGTAAGTCCGCAATTTGCCCATATATCGACTTCTTCGGACGTGAACTCATCTATCGGGTGATATACCCACGTTCCTATCGGGAATTTTTTTGCCATAGTCAAAGTCTCCTTTTCAAGTTTGACTGTATTATAGCAGAATTATTCGGATATGTCAAATAAAACCCGTGCCGCAGGCACGGGTTTTTCATTTTATTCCGAAAGAAGCTCGGGGATCGTTTTCTTTCCGTAGACGTTCTCCCAGTCGCTTTCGACTGCGTCGATCGCGTACATCGTCAGCGGATGGTAGATGAGCATATTGAAGAGGTCGGGAGCGATCGTGACGGACTGTGCGCCCGTGAGGGAGATCTTGTGTACCTGCTCGACTGTTTTGAAGCTTGCGGCGAGCACCTTCGTCTTGATGTTCTGCGTTTTGAAGATCTCGACTATCTCTTCAACGACGTGAACGCCGTCGGAAACTATATTGTCAAGTCTGTTGATATAGGGAGCAACGAAATCGGCACCTGCTCTTGCTGCCATAAGTGCCTGCTGCTGCGTGAAGATCGCCGTTGTCGTGACGCCGATCCCTTCCGCTTTGCAAAGTCTTATTGCTTTGAGACCTTCCTCGGTTATCGGGATCTTGATGTAGAACTCGCCGCG
>JAKSPW010000094.1 GCA_024404435.1 Clostridia bacterium
AACGATCAGTCTCGGCGGCGCGAAGCTCGCGACGAGAAGCGGAAACGTCGTACTTCTGCGCGACCTGTTCAAGATGGCGATAGACAAGGTCAGAGACATAATGGATGAGAAGAATCCCGACCTTGAAGACAAGGAGGGAACTGCGGAAGCCGTCGGCGTGGGTGCCGTTATCTTCCACTACCTCTTCAACTCGCGCATCAAGGACATCGACTTCAACATCGACGCGGCTCTCAGCTTCGAGGGAAGCACCGGTCCGTACGCGCAGTACACGTACGCGAGAACGTGCAGCATCATCGAGAAGGCAGAGGCCGACGGCGAGGGCACTATCACCGCTCCCGAAGAAGCGGAAGTGCTCAGAGTCATCGCGAAGTTCCCCGAGAGAGTCAAGGCTGCTCTCGACGAGTACGGGCCTTCGAACGTTACGAGATACATCATCGACCTTTGCACGGCATTCAACCGTTTCTATCACAACTGCCCGATCCTCTCGGCAGAGGATGCCGGCGTCAAGGCCATGAGAGTCCGCATTACCCGTGCGGTGAACACCGTTCTCGAAACGGCACTCCACCTTATCTGCATGAAAACTCCGAAGAAAATATAACCGAAAGGATTTGAAGATATGTCAGGACACAGCAAGTGGAATAATATCAAGAACAAGAAAGAAAAGACCGACGCGCAGAAGGCGAAGGTCTTCACGAAGATCGGCAAGGAGATCGCCATCGCAGTCCGTGAGGGCGGCGGAAACCCCGACACCAACAGAAAGCTGCGCGACCTCATCGCAAAGGCCAAGGCAAGCAACGTGCCGAACGACAACATCGACCGCGCCATCAAGAAGGCAGTCGGCGACGGTAGCGTAATTTACGAGGAAGTCGTATACGAGGGCTACGGTCCGTCAGGCGTTGCAGTCATCGTTGAAGCCGCAACGGACAGCAGAAACAGAACCGCGTCCGACGTCAGACACTTCTTCGACAAGTACGGCGGAAATCTCGGTCAGTCCGGATGCGTCAGCTACCTCTTCGAGGACAAGGGCGTCATCGTCATCCTGAAGGACGACGGCATCGACGAGGATGCACTCATGGAGGCTGCTCTTGAGGCGGGCGCCGCTGACTTTTCCGCTGACGAGGACGTTTACGAGATCTACACGGAAGTTTCCGATCTTCTCGACGTCAGAGACGCGCTTGAGGCTGCGGGATACGCGATCGAGAGCGCCGAAAAGGACAAGATCCCCTCGACTTACGTCACTCTTGAGTCGGACGACGACATCAAGAACATGGAAGCTCTCATCGAGCATCTCGAGGACAGCGACGACGTTCAGGAGATCTATCATAACTGGGAAAACTGCGACTGACTCTTTCAGCAAACGGCTTGCCGTTTGCTGAAGCTTTATAGGGGGACATAAAATGAACTGGATATCATTTCCCGGGCTCGGGATCGAGCCTTTCCGCCTGAATAAAACCGCGTTCACGGTTTTCGGCCGTCCCGTTGCATGGTACGGCATCATCATCTGCTTCGGCATCATCCTCGCAGTCCTCTACTCCATGTGGAGAGGAAAAAAGTCCGAGGGCATCAGCACCGACGACGTGACAGATCTTGCGATCTTCCTCATGATATTCGGCTTCCTCGGCGCGAGGATCTACTACGTTGCCTTTGAATTCGATCAGTACCGCGTCACGGGTGAGGGCTTCTTCGGAAACGTCTGGGGAACGCTCAAGAACTCCGTGAAGATATGGGAGGGCGGCATTGCCATCTACGGCGGACTCATCGCGGGCTTTGTGACCGTGCTTATTTTCTGCAAGGTCAAGAAGATAAAACTGCTCAAAATGGTAGACGTTGCCGCACCCGCTGCGATGATCGGACAGCCCGCCGGCAGATGGGGCAACTGCGTGAACGCCGAAGCGCACGGCGGAGTAACGACCCTGCCGTGGAAAATGGGCATCATGCAGAGTAAGTTCGAGAGCGCGCCGATAGGCGACTGGACTTACTACCATCCGACGTTTCTGTACGAATCGATCTGGAATCTCATCGGATTCGGGATCGCTAATATCCTTTATAAGAAAAAGAAGTTCGACGGAGAGATATTCTTCTTCTACATAGCGTGGTACGGACTCGGCAGAGCCTTCATCGAGGGCATGAGAACGGACAGCCTGTGGATCGGTCACTTCAGAGTATCACAGCTCGTCGGTGCCGCGACGTTTGTCACCGGTGTCGTGCTGTTTATCGTATTTGCAGTAAAGAACAGAAAAGAAGTTGACGAAAAGCTCGAAGTGGCAGCACCCGCTGTGGAGGTAGAAGATGGCAAGGATAATTGACGGAAAAAAGATTGCTGCCGAAACGAGGGAAGACATAAAGCGCCGCGCGGCTGAGTTTACCGCAGAGACGGGAGTCGTACCGGGACTTGCCGTGATCATCGTCGGAGAAAACCCCGCGTCAAAGGTCTACGTCCGGAACAAGCACAAGGCGTGCCTTGAGGCAGGTTTCCGCTCGGACGTGATCGAGATGAGTGAGGACACGACAAACGATGAACTGCTCGCAAAGATAGAAGAGCTGAAGGCTGACGACGGTATCCACGGGATCCTCGTCCAACTCCCGCTTCCGCGCCACCTCGACGAAAAGGCAGTTCTTGAAGCGATACCGCCGGAAAAGGACGTGGACGCTTTCCACGTCGTGAACACGGGCAAGATAATGCTCGGTGACTACGATTTCCTTCCGTGCACTCCCGCGGGAGTCATGAAGATGCTCGAATATGAGAAGATCGACGTGACGGGCAGGGAATGCGTCGTAGTCGGCAGAAGCAACATCGTCGGCAAGCCGATGGCGATGCTCCTGCTCCACGCGAACGGCACGGTCACGGTCTGCCACTCGAAGACGCGCGACCTCGGTGAGGTCACCCGCCGCGCCGACATCCTCGTCGTTGCGATCGGCAAAGCCGATTTCATCACGGGCGATATGGTCAAGGAGGGCGCTGTCGTCATCGACGTCGGCATGAACAGAAGGGAAGACGGCAAGCTCACCGGAGACGTCGACTTCGCCTCGGTCGAACCGAAAGCATCGGCGATCACTCCCGTTCCGGGAGGTGTCGGACCGATGACGATCACGATGCTGCTTGAAAATACCCTCACAGCAGCAAAAAAGAAAACGAAATAAAAAATGACCTCTTGCATGTCAAGCAAGAGGTCAAATTTTATTCATTGAACAATGCGTCCTCCGCGGCTTTTTCGGGGAGTATCACCCTTACTGCCGTGTGGAGGTTTTCTATCGTCACGTCGATGTCCGAGTCGGCTTTTTCTCCGTCGAGAGACCATGCAAGCGGGCCCGCCGTCGTGATCTTTGCCTTAGACAGTTCACAGAAGTCGAACATATCGCAGTCCGTTTTCTGAGAGAGCAGGGCGCTTATACAGCGTGTCAGATCTCCGATGTTTTTCGGCTTCTTCACGAGGAGCATTTCAAACTTTCCGTCATTCAGCGTCACGAGCGTTTTATCGAGCGTGAGAATGCCGCCGACCGAGGTGGTATTCGTTATCGCACCGAAGATGTAATCGTTCTCGTATACTCTGCCGTCGTCGATCTCGACCTTCACGTGCTCCGACTTGATCGACGGGATATCCTTGATCCCCTCAAGGATATATGCGGCATGTCCGAGGACGTTCTTCATGCCCTGAGGCGCGGAGTACGAGGCCTTCGTGAACGCACCGAAAGAAGCGACGTACGAAAAATATCTGTCTCCGAAGCGCCCGATGTCGAATCCGACCTCCTTGCCCGTCGCTATGTCGAGCGCGGCTTTGCCGAGGTCTTTTGAGAGGCCTATCGTCGAGGCGAAGTCGTTCGTGCTTCCGCAGGGGATATATCCTATCGGGACGTTCCTTCCGCCTCTCAGCACACCCGCGATGACCTCGTTGAGAGTGCCGTCGCCGCCCGCGCAGGCGACGATATCGTAGGACTCGTCAAGGTTTTCGGCGATCTCCGTCGCGTGTCCGGCATATGACGTCACGGTAACGCTCACGTCGAGACCGTTCTCGCAAAAGATCTGCACGATGTCAAAGAGAGCGGATTTTGCTTTCATCTTTCCCGCACGGGGATTGACGATCAATAATATTTTTTTCATATTTTCATGATACGAGGTGGCGTTTTATCTTGCGCGCACTCGTTTTTTCAAATTCGGTGCTTCTGATCTCGATACGCATGATCCTCTTGAAGGAGGGAAGCTTTCTGTTCATCACGGCGATCTCGTGCTCGAGAGTGCGCATGACGGTCTCCTCATCGGCATCCTTCGGGAATTTCTCGTAGTTAGGATAGACGATCGCCGTGAGCTCGATCTTTCCGCCGTCGGGATTTCTGCCGACTACGACGCTTTCGGCGATAAGCTCTATCTGACTCAGGTATTCCTCGATCTCCTCGGGGAAGACGTTCTTTCCGTTTTCGAGAACGATGACGGATTTCTGACGTCCCGTGATGAAGAGATAGCCGTCGTCATCGAGGTATCCGATATCTCCCGTGCGGAACCAGCCGTCCTCCGTGAACGCGGCGGCGTTGGCCTCGTCATTGTCATAGTAGCCCATCATCACGTTGTCGCCCTTGACCTCGATCTCGCCGCAGAGGTATCCCGCCTCGCCGACTGACGAATTTTCTTCGCTTATCCTCAGCTCACAGCAGGGAACGGCAGGACCGACCGAGCCGTACTTGCGCGCGTAATAAGGCGTGACGGCGGCAAGCGGAGAACACTCCGTGATGCCGTAGCCTTCGTAAACGGAGACTCCGAAATGCTCGAACGCGTCGATCATGATGGGATCGAGAGGCGCGCCTCCGCTGACGATCTTATTGAGTCTGCCACCGAACGCGTCGAGTACTTCTCCGAAGACCTTTCTTCTTATGTCTATACCGGCTGCACCGAGAGTACCCGATGCTATCATGCCGGCCTTGAGGGCGTTCGTCTTGCCTTTTTTCTTTGCTTCCGCCCAGATCTTCTTATACATCGTGTTGACGAAGAGCGGAACGAGAACGAGTCCCGTCGGCTTGAAACGCTTGAAATTCTTGATGACGTGGCTGAGAGAATCGTTGATGCAGACGTGCATGCCGTAATCCATGGCGGCGAGAGTGCACATCAGCTCGTAGGTGTGGTGCATCGGGAGAACGGAGACTATCGTGTCGTCCGGGAAGAATTCCACCGTCTCGCAAGCACAGGTAACTGTCGAAAATACGTTTTTCTGCGAGAGCATGTCGCACTTGCTGCTGCCGGTGGTGCCGGAGGTGAAGAGGTACTCTGCAAGCTCGTTTTTTCTGTCCGAGGCGTCGGGAAAGTCCCAGCCTGCCTCGACTGCCTTGTCTCCCGCAGCGCCTATGTCGCCGAAGCAGATGATGTTATCCTTCTTTTCCGTGTCCGTGAACGGGAAGAACGCGGAGATGCCCGTGCCCTCATTACTCAGCTTTGTCATCGTCTCGTTAAGAGACGGGGCATAAGCGATGGCATCGGCACCGACCCAATTCATGAATTTCACGATCTCATCGGGTGACAGCTCGCGGTCCATCGGAACGACAACGCCTCCGGAGACCATTATCGCAAGATAAGAGCAGATCCACTCGGGGCAGGTCTCTCCGATAACGGCGATCTTTTTGCCCGCAAAGCCGAGCTCGGTAAGTCCTGCCGCGGTGCGGCGCACGAGGGCGGCAAACTCGCCGTAGGTCATGTCGCTGAGGACCTGATCGGCTCTGAAATATGACAAGAGGACATTGTCTCCGAGCCCT
>JAKSPW010000095.1 GCA_024404435.1 Clostridia bacterium
CGTTCCGCCGTCCTCGCCTCCGTGTCCGGCATCGATCACGATGGGTGATACGGCACCGACCGACGGCGCGAGAAGAAGCAAAAGCGTGACAAAAAGAGAAACGATTTTTTTCAAAGAGTACCGACTTTCCGCCGAAAGGCTTTTTTCGATACTATGAAAAATGGCTTACCCTTATTCCGCCTTTATGAAGAGATTCAAAAAATCGTCTTTCGTGACGGCGCACGTGCCGACCGAGACGTAGTGCCCCTTGACGAACATCGAGTCCTTTGCGACTCCCTCGAAGGTCATCCCCACGCGCTCCATGACGCGGCGGCTCTCGTCGTTCCCGACCATGAATTTTGCCTCTATCCTGTGAAGCCCGAGAACGGAGAAGCCGAAGCACATGATCCTGAGAAGAGCCTCGGTTGCAAGGCCTCTGTGATGAAAGGCAGGATTCAGAACGTATCCGACCTCCGCCGAATTGTTCTTGTGGTCAAATTCCGTGAATCCGCAGGTGCCTATCATCTTGCCGTTCAGCGTCACAGCCCAGTCGTAAAACTCTCCGGCACGGTACTGACTCTGAATATAGGAGAGGTATCTTGCCGTGTATTTTTCGTTCAAGTGAGGCTCCCAAAGGAGATACTTCGTGACCTCGGGGAGACGTGCGTACTCAAACATGTCGGAGGCGTCCGATCGGAGCATTCGTCTGAGAATGAGTCTTTCGGTTTTAAGCACCGGCGGATCTCTGAAGATCCTGACGGTCGATTCTTTGTCCATGGCAGCCTCCTTCCTGTGAAATACAGTAATATTATAACTCATTTGCCGCCTCTTCGCAAGAAAAAAACGAATATTTACAATTAAAGTGTTTACAAGAACTCAAAAATATGATAAAACTATATACGGTGAGATTTTTTGCCGTCTGTCCGAATATACTGTATCAAAACGACTGTCCGGAGAGAAAAATGGCAAAAAGACGTCTCGCCTTACCCGTGTGTGCCGCGGCATTTGCATTCGCGGCGGCGCTTTCCGCGCTGATATGCAGAATGATAATATCTGACGTGAAGGTCTCTCCGATCACGCCCGACCTCTCGTCCGTGTCGCCGTCCGACGTCCTCGGACTTGCGGCATCGGTTTCAAAAAGCTCCTGCATACAGCTCGGCATAATGTACCTCTCCTCTTTTTCGGTCTTTACGCTTCCGGCGTGTGCGCTTGTCATGTTTTTCAGAGGAGCCGCACTCGGATATACCGCGGGACTTGCCGTGTCGGGCAGACTTGTGACTGTAAACGAATCGGTGACGGTGTTCGGACTGTCCGTCGGTACCGTACCGCTGGCACTCGGTATATACGCCTCGGTAAGCGTCGTCATGCTGATTTTTGCTTATGTGAGCACGGCGTATTCGGAAAACAGGGGACACGGGACCTTGAAATATACGACCCTTTTTCTCGTGCTGACGGGTATCTCGTCGGCGCTTGACGTTCTTCGTACCGTTTTGACATCATAGAATCACGAAAGGAAGTAAAAATGGCAAAAAACGAGCCTGCAAAATTCAACATTTTCTCAAGAGCATTTAGGGACGGGAAGGGAGCCGTCGCGGAAGACCCGATCATGGACAAGCCCTCCTTCGGGAACTTTTTCAAGCTCTTCAAGAGAAAGTTCAACCAGATTGTTACGATGAATCTGTTCTTCGTCGCGGGGAATTTTCCGCTGCTCGCCCTCCTCGGCGTTATGGCAGGATTCTTTTCCACCGATTCGACAGCTCCCGTACATACGGTATTCGCGCAGTTCAACGGCGTGATGACGCATACGCAGAACGCGTTCGTCGCTGCCAATCTCGGCTCCATGTCGACGCAGACACAGATCAGAGTCATGTCGACCGGAGACTGGATTCTGATCGGCATCGCCTGCCTTGCCATCTTCACCTTCGGTCCCGTAATGACGGGCATGTCTTATATTTTCAGAAACATGGTGAAGGAAGATCCGATCTTCATAAAGCACGACTTCTTTTACGCTATCAAGCGAAACCTCAAGCAGTCGATAATCTACGGCATCATCGACGTTGCCGTCATATTTTTCATTTTCTACGATATCGTCTTCTTCAACCTGAATTATTCGGCGGGTGCGCTCACGAGTCTGTTCTTCTTTGCGTCTCTCTGCCTTGCGGTCATCTACTTCTTCATGAGGATGTACGTCTACGTCATGATGGTGACCTTCGACCTGAGTATCGGCAAGCTTCTCAAAAACGCACTGTATTTCAGCGTTCTCGGCATAAAGAGAAACAGCTGCTGCATCCTCGGCACGATCGTTATCATCGCGCTCAATCTGTTCCTCGTCAGAGTATTCCTGCCGATAGGACTGATGCTCCCGTTCGTCATCACCGTTTCTCTCCTCGTTTTCCTCTCGGTCTACTGTGCTTATCCCGTGATTTACAAATACATGATCGAGCCGTACTACGACAAGGACGGAAATCCGAAAAAAACAGAAGCTCAATAAGAAAAGTCCCGCTCTGCGGGACTTTTACATTTGCCGTCTCAGCCTCTCGAACGCGCCCTTTTCGAGCCTTGACACCTGAGCCTGAGAGATGCCGATCTCGGAGGCGATCTCAACTTGCGTTTTGCCGCCGAAATAGCGCATGTTGATAATTGACCGTTCTCTGTCGCTCAGGGTCTTCATGGCTTCCTTCAATGCTATATCCTCGAGCCACGTTTCGTCGGAGTTCTTTTCGTCACGGAGCTGATCCATGATATATATCGAGTCCCCGCCGTCGTTGAAGACGGGCTCGAAAAGCGAGACCGGCTCGCTGATCGCCTCAAGTGCCTGCCTTATCTCGGCGGAGCTTTCACCGAGATATTCCGCGATCTCGGGGACCGTCGGCTCGACGGAGTTCTTTAATGACAGCTCCTCCTTTGCCTGAAGGGCGCGATAGGCGAGATCTCTGACCGACCTCGTCACGTGAACGGAATTGTTATCCCTGAGATACCGCCTTACCTCGCCGATGATCATCGGAACTGCATAAGTCGAAAACTTGACGTCAAGCTCGGTATTGAAATTGTCAACTGCCTTGATGAGTCCTATGCAGCCGACCTGAAACAGATCGTCGGCGTTTTCGCGCCGTCCCGAAAAGCGCCCGATAATGCTGAGCACAAGCCGCAGGTTTCCGTCGATAAGTCTCGTTCTTGCCGTGCTGTCGCCTGTTTTTGCTCTTATGAGAAGCTCTTTCTTTTCGTCATCGGACAATGAAATAAGCTTTGAGGTGTTTACCCCGCAAATCTCGACCTTGTTATAATGCATTGTGACCTCGTGTGGTTTCTTTGACGGTTAAAGTATTACCGCACGGGGCAATTTTTTATACAGATAGAGAATTTCCACTTATTTCTGCTTTGCCGCGGACAGCATGTCCTCGATATAGATCCCGTAGCCTCTCGTCGGATCGTTAATCATGACGTGAGTGACGGCTCCCACGAGGAGTCCGTCCTGAATGACGGGGCTTCCGCTCATTCCCTGAACGATGCCTCCCGTGCGGGATATGAGTTCTTTGTCGGTGACCTCGAGCTCAAAGCTGCGAGAGGTCTCCTTGCCGGCAGTGTTCCGTATTTCGATATCATATTCGCGCGGACCTTCACCGTCCGTCGTGCAGATGATCTTCGCTTTTCCCTCACGGATGTCGTTTTTCGAGCCGATGGGGCAGAGCTCCGTTTTCAGATCGCACGGCAGCCCGTTTAGTTTTCCGAACACGCCGCAGCCCGTGTTCTTGTCCACGCTTCCGTTCTCCTCTTCCGAAAAGGTCCCTCTGAGCTCACCCGGATCGCCCGGAACACCGGCTTTTACCCCCGAAATCTTCACTTCCGCGGCGGCACCGCTCTTAAGAGACACGAGCCTTCCGGTTTCGGAGTCGCAGACTCCGTGACCGAGTCCTGCGAATTCAAGATCTGCAGGATCGACGAAGGTCAGAGTCCCGATGCCTGCCGCGCTGTCTCTGAGCCACATTCCCGTGCGGAATCTGCCTTCCTTTTCCGAATAATACGGCGTGACGCTTACCGTGTGCTCGCTCCCGCACCGCAGGTATTTCATGACGACCGGTGAACCCGAGCTTATCTGTGATATGAGATCGTCTGCAGCAGTGACCCTGACTCCGTTTACCTCAGTTATCACGTCTCCCTTCACGAGCCCCGCATCGAGAGCGGGAAAGTGTTCTCCGTCGGGACCCTCTATTCCGTCGATCTTCACTATGACGAGGCCTTCCGTATACAGCCTGATACCGAACGGCACGCCGCCGGCATAGACACGGCTGTTCACTCCGACGTCCGTCAGCAGAGACGCGGCAGATGCCGAAACCGTCAGCATCACGCAGAGCGTCAGAACCGTTATATATCTGAAAACTATTTTCATGATTTCCGTCTTCTTTCCGAAACTTTGATTTTTTCTCACAGACTCATTTTGCTCATCGAAGGAAGTTATATGCGGGGTAAATTTTTATGGCGTTAGCATTTATTTGTCCGTGATGCCTTGTATAATGCTTATGCACTTGACTATATCGAAAAATTATGCTAAACTTAATACGAAAAAAATACGAAAAGTATTTTTTTGAACTAAATAACATGGAGGAAAAACATGAAAAAAATTCTCAGTCTGATCATCGTATGCATGATGGTTTTCGGAGTCCTCTCCGTGACCGCAAACGCTGAGATCGAAAACCCCTTCACAGACGTCAAGTCCGGCAAGTGGTATTACGATGCAGTAATGGAAGCATACGAGCTTGGAATCATGAAGGGAACGAGCGACACGGAATTCAAGCCTCTCGGCAACATGACGAGAGCTCAGGTCGTTACTCTCCTTGCAAGACTTGCAGGTGAAGAAGTTACCGGCTGCGCACCGTACGCTTCCTTCAAGGACGTCAAACCCAATCAGTGGTATGCTGATGCTGTGGGCTGGGCAGTAAACCGCGGCCTCGCAGGCGGATATGACGACAGAACGTTCAAGCCGAACAACCCCGTCAACAGACAGGAGCTTGCAAAGCTCATCATGGGACTCGTTTCCTATATGAACGTAAATCTTCCCGAAAACCCGAAGACCGACAAATTCGCAGACGCTTCCAAGATCCCCGCATGGGCAAAGGAATACGTTGAGGCAATGAGAGTTGCCGGAATCGTTGCCGGCGACAACATGGGTAACTTCAACCCGAAGAACACCGCAACGAGAGCCGAGGTATCGACGATCGGCGTAAGACTCGTTCCGCTGCTCAACCCGACGGTAACGGCTCAGTATCTGCTTGATAAGTTCCTCAACAACGCCTGCGGTGCTCACAACGGATATCACGTTTACTGCGGTTATTCCGCTGACTTCACTGCTGAGAACTTCAACAAGTGGATCAAGACGTGGATCGGTGCCGATGAGTTCGGCGACAAGTTCTCCGTCGAAGTAGACGCAGACGTTATCGATGAAAATCGCGGCGACTATCAGAACGAGGGCACAGGTTCCTCCATCTGGATGGAGCTTCCTTTTGCCGTAATTGATAACGAGACCGGCGAACGCGTTGAGACGGAAGAGGTCGGCTTCAGAGTAAAGAAGTATCCGGATGCAGCAGGCGACATGAGCATCTGCCCGGACGACGGACAGCTCAAGTCCTACATCGCTTCTCTCGATTCTCTCCTCGAGCTCGACGACGCAGGCAGAATCAGACTCTGGTTCCAGACCGGCAGCTCCGTCACGTACGAAAACTTCTCGAACCAGATCATCAGTGCGCTCGGACTCTCTCCGA
>JAKSPW010000096.1 GCA_024404435.1 Clostridia bacterium
TGCTTATAACACCGAAATGATTATAGGAGATTATTATGAAAAAAATAAGATTAACGGCATTTATTCTTGCCCTTGTGATGATCCTCGGCGTTATGTCGTCGATAAACTTAATCGCACAGGACGACTACACTGAAGGTAAAGTAATTATCAAACTCTCGGGCGAGGCTATCAGGCGCGTAACCGCCGTTTACGCCGAATACGGCGAAAACGGAGACGCACCGGCTGAAGACTTCGCGGCTCTGCTCGGGCTTGACTTTGATTTGACGGGTGCAGAGCTGCTCAACAGATCCGGCACAGGGCCTCTGTATACCCCCAATGAAAAAACAAACAATACGTTTACCTTATTCCTGTCAGGTATCAGCACGGTGAACGCAATTAACAAGCTGTCAGACAATCCGATGATCGAGTATGCGGAAAAAGACTTTATCTATCATCTTGACGGAGGCGGCTTTGAGGGAACGAGTCAGATATACACAGACGTAAAACCCGGTACGTGGTATTATGATGACGTGAGTGCGATGTATGAGAAGGGTATCATGCTCGGCTTCAACGGCAGATTCCGTCCGAGCAGCAGCATAACAAGATGCGAGATCGCCGCCGTCTACCTCCGCGTTCTGGGGGATGCCGCCCCGGTCACGGGAACGGTTCCGATCCACTTTACCGACGTTCCGAAGAACTCATGGTATTACGACGACGTATGCAGGATCTATGACTCCGGACTGATGTACGGAACGGCCGACACGCTCTTCTCTCCGATGTCCCTTCTTACGAGAGAGGAGTTCTGCACCGTCGTCATGAGGCTCGCGGAAAAAATGGGCATCGACCTCGGCTCTCTTCGCACCGAAGACAGGAAGACCCTCCGTTTCTGTGACACGGACAAGATCAGTGTCTGGGCTCGCGACGGAGTCTCCTTCTGCAATGATCTCATGATAGTGAACGGCTTTGAGGACGGCTCCTTCAGACCGAGGATCCCGGTAACGAGAGCTCAGGCAGCCGTCATGATCTCGAGGCTCTGCACGCTCCTCGACGCTCCGGCGGAAGGGAAAGAATCGCCCCGTCTGCTTACCGCAGGAGACCTGCTCTCCGCACCGTGCGGGAAGATCAGTGACGCGATGAATGAAGACGGCTTTGACACGAGACTCATGAAGTATTTCTCGGAAAACACCGACGGGAACTACATGGTCTCGCCGCTGTCGCTCCGCTACTGCCTCGGTTTGATAACAGCCGGAGCCGCAGGTGAGACGAAGGATGAGCTTCTTTCTGCACTCGGAGTCGAAAGCCTCGCGGAATGGACGGAATACTGCTCGGTATTCAACGGATTCGCCAAACAGTTCAGCGCGGCAGGAGGCAAGCTGAGCTTGGCAAACTCCGTCTGGCTGAACGAAAACTTTGACGGTGAATTCACCGACTCTTACAGCAGATACGTTTCCGCAAACTACGGCGCGGAGCACTACCTCTTCAATGCCGACAACGCCGCAGAAAAGATCAACCTCTGGGCAGACAAAAAGACAAGCGGAATGATAAAAAAGATCACTCCCGACGACTTTGATGCCAAGGACCTTGCCGTCGCCCTGATGAACGCATTGTACGTAAAGGACAAGTGGGAAAAGCCGTTCCTCGGAATTCATACCCGGGAGGGAGACTTCACGACAGCCGACGGCACAAAAGTCCAAAAAGACTTTATGCACCAGACGGGCAGGTTCAAGTACTATGAGGACGAAAAAACAAAAGTCGTGATACTCCCGCTTGAGGGCGGAGTCAGCATGGCGTACGTCCTCGGCGACACCGAGGGTATCGGCGAAAAGATCTCTGCCTGCAAGGAAGAACGGGTCGCGCTGAAGATCCCGAAGATCGACCTTGAGACCTCCTTCGATAAGAAAGAGATCAAAAAATTCCTCAATGAAAGCGGAGTGAGAAGCGCCTTTGACATGACAGCGGCAGATTTTTCCGAAATGGTCGTCCGATTTGACAGAGAAGGCGAAAACCTCTACCTTGAAGATATCATCCAGAAGACGCGCCTGAAGACGGATGAGAGCGGCTTGGAAGCGGCTGCCGTGACCATGGGAGAGATTATGATGAGGACTGCCGCCGACATTCCCGAGCCGAAAAAGTTCTCTGCCGACAGACCGTTCAGCTTCTATATCTACACGACCTGCGGCGACACGACTGCCATTATGTTTGCCGGAGAGATAAGAGAATAAAAACACAAAAAACAGGCTGAATCAGCCTGTTTTTTATTTGTTGTGTTTATGCTATCGGCATCTTGTGCTCTACTCTGTAACCCGTCATGTAGTAGACGTTCTTCTCTTCGCTTTCCGTCGTATGAGTGAAGTAGCGGAAGGTACCAGTCGGGTCGAAGCCGAGTCCCGTGTAGAACGCGAGGTATCTGTAATTGTACGGGATCATGCTTCTGAGTCTCTTGCTGATGCGGTGGTCGATCTTGTTAAGCGTTTCGTACGCATTCTTGATCTTGCCCGTGTCGGCGTTCATGATGTAGGTGTTGTCTCTCATGATCCAGCCGCGCGGCTGATCGTCGAGAGCGACGTACTGGCTGACGATCTGTCCGTGGCAGTGGTAGATCGTGTTGTTCTCGAAGACGCACGTGCCGGGATCGAGCTCGCCGTAGATAGAGCCGCAGAGGACGTCTCCGGTGGACTCGACCGCCGTGCCTGCTTCCTGCTGTCTCGTGATGCCGTAGCCGGCATACGCCATGATGTTGTCGTGAATGTAGAGGTTTCTCATCCTGTCGAACATTCTTCCGTCTTCATCAATATGTCCGGGGTTTCCCTGGAACAGCTCGGCACCGTTGCCGCAGCAGACGACGACGTTGTTCGAGTACTCGATGCCGTTCATGATGTCGCCGGGCTCTCCGTCGTTTGAGCCGCCGTTCTGAGCGGACATCGGACCGTCCTCGATATCATGCAGATAGCAGTTGTAGATGAGGTGATTTCTTGTCTGTGAAACATACATTTTTTCTTCTTTGCAGCTCGTCTCGACGCCGGACGCGATGGACGAGTAGTCCGCGCCGCAGTAAGCGAGCTCGCAGTTCGTTATCTGTGAGCCGCAGATGTCGGCAGTTACGAGCCATGTGCTTGAGCCGAAGAACGCTATGTTGTCAAAGGTGGTGTCAATTCCCGCCATTGCGCCGTAGCCGGAGCGGGAAATGAGGAACTTGTCGAAGTCTTCTCTCGGGTTGTTTCCGTCCCAGTAGTGATAGAGCTTGCCTTCGTGCTCGTCGTGATAGAACTCGAGATTCTCGTCGATCGCGTCGGCGATAGTCAGGCACTCGCCGCCGCCCGAGTGGACGTAGCCCATGCCGGTGTACTGCCAGCCCTTGTCCTTGGTCGTTCTGCCTTCTCCGAAGTTCACTTCGGTCTCTCTTGCCGTGTCACCGAGCGTTGACTGGACGACAACTCCGTTGTACTGACCGTCGTTGATGAAGATGTTGGCGATCCTCGATCTGTCGCCGGACCAGCCCTCAAGCTCGTCGATCTTATCAAGCACCCAGATGTTCGGGTATTCGGTCTTTTTCCAGTTTCCGACGTTGTCGTAGTCTCTGACGTCGAGTGCACAGGAGATGACGGGCTTCGGACCCTTGCCGTATGCGGTGTAGGTCACGCCGTTGATGCCTTCGAGGCAGACAACGCATCCGTTCAGATGCTTTTCTGCGTAGAATTCGCTTCCTCTTTCAAGGAATACTGCGTCTCCCGGCTGCGGGATCGGAACGTAGAGGTTCGGACCCGGCTTGTAGTTGAAGAGCTTGGAAAGAGACTTCCACGGTGTCTTTTCGGACAGACCGTCGTTCTTGTCATCGCCGTTTTCCGAGGAAATGAAGTAGCACTTGTGTCCCGATGCTTTGACCTCTGCGGGAGTGATGCAGGACTCGGTGTTCTTTATCTCATTTATGCGGCGGACTATGAGGTCTTCTATCTCTTTTTCTTCTGCCGAGGTGATCTCGGTGAGCTCAACGCCGGAGTAGAAGAAGTAATTTTTAAGGAAGTCTTCGGCATCCGAGGATTTGAACGCGTCGGCCGATGCCTGATCCTTGAAGAACGCGATGTAGCGGATCATGAGCTTTCCGTTATCCGCGTTCGGAGTCATGAGGACGTGGGGCAGGTCGAGTTCATAATCGATGTTCGGATGAGCCGAAGTGTTTGCGGAAAGGTCGACCGTCGCCGTGCGGTAGCCGTCGTCCGATGCACCCTCGGTGAAGTTTATCGTCTCGTGGGTGTACCTGTCGCCGACCTGATTGTTGCCGACGTTGAAGTAGCCGGAGAGCGCTTCGTTACTGCCGTTTTCATACTTGAAGCAGACCTTGACGATGGGGAAGGTGCGAAGATCGGCCTCGCAGACCGTCGTGCTGACACCGATGGTGTTCGCTTCGTCGTACGATCTGATGGCAGCCTGCTTGTCGGGGAACGCGGTGAGAACGGGATAACCGCCGTTATCTTCGATATCGCTGCCGAGACCGCCCTGGACGATCGAGCCGTTCCAGTAGAGGTAGCTTGCCCCGAATACGGCATATCCGTCAGCTTCGGCGTTCGGATAGTATCCCTGCCATGCTTTCTGTTCCGCGTCGAGAAGGTTGAGGATTATCGTTGCCGCCTCTGCGCGGGAGATGTTTTTCTTCGGATTGTATCTCTTGTCGCTGTCACCGTTTACGATACCCGAGCGGCGGAGGACTTCGACGTACTCCTTTGCCCATGCCGCGATCTTCTTCTCGTCGGAGAAGACGGACGGAGCCTTGTTGTCGCGCGGCATGTTGATGCCCATGACCTTGATGTATTCGGACATCGCCTTTGCCATCTGCTCACGGGTGAGGTTTGCGTTCGGTCTGAACGTGCCGTCGTCAAAGCCGCCGACGATACCTTTTTCCATAGCCCAGCCGACGTACGGCGAGTACCAGGTGTTCTTTTTCGTGTCCGGGAACGTGTCGGGCGTGTATCCCGTTTCGGGCGCACCGGCAAGTCTGCCGAGGATCGTCACGAACATGGCACGGGAAAGTGCTCCGTTCGGATTGAATTCGGTGTCGGAAACTCCGCCCATGATGCCGAGGCTCCAGACGCTGTACACCGCGTCGTAGAACCATTTCCCGCTCTTAACGTCGCGGAACGGCATTTTGGCATCATCTGCTGCGCTTGCTGTGAAGGTGGCCGCGGACGCGACCATCACGAGCGCGAGAAGAAGCGATAACGTTCTTTTCATTTTGCTATCCTTTCGTTTGCATAATTTGCTGCAATAATTATATCATTTTTGTCCGTTTCGGTCAAGCGGCATTATTGATAAGTTTTCCGCACCGAATTAGTTTAACTTGACGAAAAATGTTTTGCCCTTTCCGCGCGTGTTCATAAGGATGTTTTTCGGAATGTGGATTTTGTACGGAAAAATCCGATGCTCGATAAAGATATGGACAAATCGGAATTTGTCGGGAAAAACCGTTTTCTGCCCGTAGGGAGTCGCACCGACAAGCGCGTGCTCCGTTCGTCCTCTGTCAACAGCAGGATTGTAAACAGTTGTGCAAGATGATAGGTAACAGTATTATGTGGTGAAAATAGCGTCTGCATAAGCCGAACGGAGCGGTATTTTATGAAATTGTAGGGGTCGGCGCCTCGACGACCCGTTCGTGCACAAAAAATACTATGTTGAAGAATTAAATAAAAAGCAAAAACACGTATTCTTAGGTAAAATAATTCTGCTTGATTCATTCGGGTCGTCGAGGGCGCCGACCCCTAC
>JAKSPW010000097.1 GCA_024404435.1 Clostridia bacterium
CAACTGTTTACAATCTTGCTGTTGACAGAGGACGAACGGAGCACGCGCGAAGCGGTGCGACTCCCTACAGTAAGGATGTGTTCTTTTTCCCGACAAATTCAGATTTGTCAAGTATGACCTTTCACAGTCCCATTTTTTCCATGTATTTATTCAACTGTTTCTGATTTTTTATCACGACGACCTTTTCGGGATACGTTTCCCGGACCTTTTTATACCGTTCTTTAGCCTTTTTTGTGCGGCCTCCGAAGAGGATCCATTTTACAAACTCGGAGTCCATTTTTTCACTGCATCCTTCAGCCATATCCGGGCGCGTTTTGCCTTTGTACTTGTGATATCGCTTTGTACAGCGCCACAGGCAATCCATGCGCCCGAAGAGCATCTGAATGACGATATCGGCTTCTTCGACGCGGCGGTCGTAGCTAAGTTTGGAATAGTTGCCGTCGATCACCCAGCCGTCGGGATTACTGTCTAAAAATGACGTGACGATGCTTTGCTTTTCGGCGTCTTCGCGCACTTCCCAGTTCGGCAGAAAGTGAACGGAGTCCAGATAGAGAGCCGGAAGATCATATTTTTCGGAAAAACTGCGGCACAAAGTTGACTTTCCGGAGCCGCTGTACCCCATTATCTCGATTTTCATAAACGGTCATGCCTTTTCTTGATTTCGATTTGCAGTGTTCATTATAACAGATTATCGGAAAATAATCAAGGTGAGCTTTTTTGTATAAAGCTTTTTGAAGGAGCGCGAGGTGACTTTTCCCTGAAAAAGTCACCTCGCTTTATTTTATATTTCTTTTATATACTTCTTCGTCTTGGCGCTCGCGCAGTTTGCGTACTTCGTGAGGTCGCCGAGCATGACGTACTCTTCTCCGTCGTTCTTGATCGGGTAGAGATTTATGATCTCCGCGCCGTCGCCGGGAAGTGTGACCTTTATCGCGTCGCCCTTCTTGAAGCGCGTGAACTTCTTTTCAAAGAAGCTGTACGCGAGGTATTCGACGGCCTCGTCGAGTCCCGGGATATCTGCGAACTCGAGCGTGTCCGTGACCTCGGTCTCAAGCACGTTGAAGAGAGCTGCGGCGAAATACTCACCGCTTCTGTTCCAGCACTTGTGGAACTCACCCGATTCTCTCGGATCGACGTAGAAGCAGTCGAGCGTCGGGCGCGCCGCCTCGTCGAGGGGCAGGAGACGTCCGTCGTCCGCTACCGTCGGCAGGAGCTTTTCTGCCACCGTTCTGTCAGTGCCGTCGCTCACGTAAACGGGCGAGCCGCTGATCGCGCGGAGCACTCCGCTCGCGTCCGCGGACTCGTGATCCGTCCACCACATATCGTAGTCACAGCAATACATCTCGCCGTGCCAGATCGCGTTGTAAGAGTTCTGCATCAGATGCTTGACGAAGCTGCGGTGCACGCCCGGCACGAAGTCGTCGCTGTTGCGGGAGATCATGCTCCCGGGGCGATTCAGTACGTTCTGCATATCCATGCCCATGCAGTTGATGATCGAGCCGCCGAAGTATTTGTCAACGGCTCTCTCGAGTCCGATGTGGGCTTTTCTGATCCCGATAACGGAGGGCTCGAAGCCTTCGATCCTCTTTTCGACCGAGGACTGGTTGTCGACCTTAACGAAGTCGACGCCGCACTCGGCGAGGAAGCAGAACCAATCGTCCCAGAAGCCGCCGTTTTCTTCTTCGTCTGCCTTCGGGATGAGAAGCCCGCACGGAGGCGTGAAGAGGTGATCCTTTTCGGTCTCTGCGAGCGGGCCGTTCGGGTCGATGCCGACCCAGCCGCCCGTCATCGGCATCCAGACGCCGACTGCGGGCACGCCGAACTCCTCTTTCATGCGTCTTACGCATTCCTTGATTCCTTCGGGGAACTTGTTCTTATCCGCATCGAAGCCGCGGAGCATCATGCAGCCGTAGTCGTTCGGAGCGGAGAGGTCAGACCAGCCGTCGTCGATGATGACGTAGCGGATCGGAACTTTCTTTTCATTGAATTCGCGGAGCTTTTCGTAGATCTTCGCACTCGTGACGCTGTGATGGAACGCGTCCCACGTGCACCAGCCGAGACCGTTAAGGTTCTCGGGCATGACCTTTTCGTTTTTCAGCTTCACGTTTATCGCACCGAGCTCGCGGCACGACTTGAAGCTTTCCCTGACGGCGGTGAACGGGTCGTCCGCGACGGTCACTGCAAGGAAATCGCCGCTGATATTGAAGAGACCGTTCATGCCGCTGTTGAGGTACAGCTTGCCTTTTTCAAAATTGCAGTAGATGTTGTCGCCGCAGAGTGGAAGCACGTGATAGTGCCTGCCGCCGTCGGCAATCACCATGCCCTGCGAGTCCTCGGGAATGCCCGCGAAGGTCTCGGGGAAGCTCGGGAACATCCACCACGGATTGTCGTGGCCGCTCACGAGGATCTTGTCGGGAACGTAGTTTTCACCGAGCGTGATCTCCATGAATTTTTCGGGGAGCAGGCAGTAGAGGCTGCCGAAGGAGAGGCTGAGCGACGCATCGATAGAGAAGACGACGGTCTTGTCGTTTCCTCTCGTCGTGACCGTCACGTGCTGGAGCATCTCGGACGTGCCGAACTTGAAGTTCATTTCACATCCGTTTTCTTTTTCGGTGATATTGCACTCTGAGGACGTGCGGACGAAATTGTGCGAGAAATTGAAGGTCACCTTCATGTCGGAAAGGAGCTTCTTTACCGCGTAAGCTGTGATTTCGTTCATTTTCGTATATCCTTTCGGGATTATTATCAGAACAGACCGGTGATCCTGCCGTTCTCGTCAACGTCGATCTTCTCTGCCGCGGGAACTCTCGGGAGTCCGGGCATCGTGAGGATGTCGCCCGTGAGCACGACGACACATCCCGCACCTGCGGAGACCTTGACGTTCTTGACCGTGACCGTGACGCCTTCGGGTGCGCCGAGCTTTGTCGGGTCATCGGAGAAGCTGTACTGTGTTTTTGCGACGCAGACGGGCATCTTTCCGAAGCCCAGAGCCTCGAGGGATGCGATCTGTTTCTTTGCGTTCGGCATGATCGTTACGCCGTCGCCGCCGTAAATCTTTTTGACAATTGCCGAAATCTTTTCCTCGATCGAGAGGTCGTCTTCATAAGAGAACGTGAAGTCGCCTTTTTCCTCTTCACAAAGGCGAACCACCTCTCGTGCGAGGGCATCGCCGCCCTTGCCGCCCTCAGCCCATACGGTGGAGAGAACGGTGTTGACACCGAGTTTTCTGCATTTGTCTATGATAAATTCGATCTCACGGTCCGTGTCTGTCGGGAAGCGGTTGACCGCTACGACGCACGGGAGCTTATATACGTTCTTGATGTTGGAAACGTGGCGGAGAAGGTTCGGGATACCCTTTTCGAGAGCCTCGAGGTCTTCCGTTCCGAGCTCGGTCTTCGCTTTGCCGCCGTGCATCTTGAGCGCGCGGACCGTTGCGACGATGACGACTGCATCGGGCTTGAGGCCTGCCATGCGGCACTTGATGTCGAGGAATTTTTCCGCTCCGAGGTCAGCACCGAAGCCTGCCTCCGTGACGGTGTAGTCGCCCATCTTGAGCGCCATCTTGGTCGCCATGACGGAGTTGCAGCCGTGAGCGATGTTCGCGAACGGACCGCCGTGTACGAACGCGGGCGTTCCCTCAAGTGTCTGAACGAGGTTCGGCTTGAGAGCATCCTTGAGGAGAGCCGTCATGGCACCGGCGGCCTTGAGCTCGCCGCAGGTGACCGGCTTGTCGTCGTAGGTGTAGCCGACGATGATGCGGGAAAGTCTTTCCTTCAGGTCCGTGATGGAGCTCGAGAGACAGAGGACTGCCATGATCTCGGACGCGACCGTGATGTCGAAGCCGTCTTCTCTCGGTACGCCGTTTGCCTTGCCGCCCATGCCGTCTACGATGAAGCGGAGCTGTCTGTCGTTCATGTCGACACAGCGTTTCCAGGTTATGCGTCTGGGATCGATGTTGAGGCTGTTTCCCTGCTGGATGTGGTTGTCGAGCATGGCCGCGAGGAGGTTGTTTGCGGCTCCGATCGCGTGGAAGTCACCCGTGAAGTGGAGGTTGATGTCCTCCATCGGGACGACCTGCGCGTATCCGCCGCCTGCCGCGCCGCCCTTGACACCGAAGACCGGGCCGAGGGAGGGCTCGCGGAGAGCCACCGTTACGTCCTTGCCGATCCTCTTCAGACCGTCTGCAAGACCGATTGTCGTCGTCGTTTTGCCCTCGCCCGCGGGAGTCGGCGTGATAGCCGTGACGAGGATCAACTTCCCGTCGGGCTTGTCGGTTTCATTCAGAAGGGAAAGATCAACTTTTGCCTTGTACTTGCCGTAGTGTTCTATGTACTTGTCGTCAACGTGCGCACGGCGGGCGATCTCGTCGATGTGGAGCATCTCGCATTCCTGAGCGATCTCTATGTCGGATTTGTAAGCCATGATACGTTCTCTCTTTCAAATAAATTACTTAAAATACTTCACAGCGGACTCAAACATACCTATATTATACGATCCCGGTACGTTTTTGTAAAGTCCCTGACCGATTCTTTCGCTGTGACCCATCTTACCGAAGACTCTGCCGTCGGGAGACGTGATGCCCTCGATGGCCGCCATGGAGTCGTTCGGGTTGAACTGAACGTCGCTTGTCGCATTGCCGTCGAGGTCGACGTACTGCGTTGCGATCTGACCGTTTGCGGCGAGCTCACGGATGAGAGCTTCGTCTGCGATGAATCGTCCCTCGCCGTGGGAGATCGGCACGGAGTAGACTTCTCCGACCTCGCAGCCCGCGAGCCACGGGGACTTGTTCGAAGCGACGCGTGTGCGGACGATCTTCGACTGGTGACGTGCGATCGTGTTGAACGTAAGTGTCGGGCAGTTTTCATCGGTGTCGATGATTTTGCCGTACGGCACGAGGCCGAGCTTGATGAGCGCCTGGAAGCCGTTGCAGATTCCGCAAATGAGGCCGTCTCGGCGTTCGAGAAGCTCCGTGACGCCGTCCTTGATCTCCGCGTTGCGGAAGAAGGCGGTGATGAACTTGCCGCTTCCGTCGGGCTCGTCGCCGCCGGAGAAACCGCCGGGGATGAAGATCATCTGCGCGGTTTTAAGCTTTTCGGCGAACTCTTCGACGCTCGACGCGATGGCACTTGACGTGAGGTTGCGGATGACCACGATCTCGGCGTCGGCTCCCGCGTCTCTCACCGCTTTCGCGGAATCGAATTCGCAGTTCGTGCCGGGGAATGCGGGGATGAGCACCTTCGGGCGCGCGCACTTGATCGCGGGCGCGGGACGTGTCGACGCTCTGTACTCAAAGTTCCCGACCTTGCCGCCCGAGTTCTTGATGTTGCACGGGAAAACGCTCTCGAGGCGGTCTTCGTAAGCTTTTTAGAGCTCGCAGAGCGACATGCTCTCCGTGCCGTAGGTGAACTTGCCGTCGGAGGTTACCTCTCCGAGCACGGGCAGATCGGTCTCTCCCTCGACCTCGAGGATGAAGGCGGCGTAGTTGTATCCGAATATGTCTTTAAGTGACAGCTTGTCGCTGAATCTGAATCCGAGCGAGTTGCCGAGCGCCATCTTGAGCACTGCCTCGGCGACGCCGCCCATTCCGGGCGTATAGGAAGCCTTGACCTTGCCGCTTCTCTGAAGGGCAGTCACCTTATCAAAGAGGGCGAGGAGGGAAGCGGTCTTCGGCAGACCGTTTCCGTCAAGCTCGGGAGTGAGC
>JAKSPW010000098.1 GCA_024404435.1 Clostridia bacterium
TTGACGAGGCTCGTTACGATCTTGCCGAACGCGCCGCCGATGACAACTGCGACTGCCATGTCGATGACGTTGCCTTTTGCGATGAATTCCTTGAATTCGTTGATGAATTTTTTCATTTTCTTTCCCTTTCCGGTAATAATTTGGAGTCTGTTCATATTATATAACATAGCACGCGGAAAATCAAGGTCGGAAAAATATTTTTCTCATTTTGAAAAAAAGATATTGACAAAGGATGCTTTGTGTAGTATAATAACAAGGCTGACAGCGAAAGCAGTCGGAATGCGAGAGTGGCGGAACTGGCAGACGCGCACGTTTGAGGGGCGTGTGGTTCACACCGTACGGGTTCAAGTCCCGTTTCTCGCAAAAAAGGACGCAATAGCGTCCTTTTTTATTGCGAGAAACGGGACTTGAACCGCCGTGCCCATGCCGGTACGGAGCACACTGCCTGCGTTCAGTGTAAATATGTAAGCATAGCGGCAGTGCGCCTGCAAAGGCTTCGCCTTTGCCAAAGTATTGATTTTGACGAGCAAAACAGTCCGGTGGACTGTTTTTAGGCGGATGCGACGCATACTGCCTGAGAAAAGCTGTATTATTTGGCGAGGTTGCAGTATGCACGACCAAGAATGCCGCTGATAGCGGCAAAAAGCCGAAGTCGTTGAGACGAGGCTTTTTCGGCAAAAAAGGACCGGGTAGCGTCCTTTTTTATTGCGAGAAACGGGACTTACACAGTCTGCGAAGCGGACTGTTTCACAATGGCGGAGCCATTATTTCGTTTCCATAAGAAAAGCACTTCTTTCGAAGTGCTTTTTTCTTATTTTGCTGCTGCGATGGAGTTGAGAACTGCCGTCATCTCTGCGCTGTCCGTTGCGTATCCGCAGAAGCTTACCTGATAAGCCGCGCCGTCGATCACGCGATAGACCATACCGCAGTCAAGGTCGCCGTTGAAAGCCGTTGAGTAAACGTAATGGCAGCCGGTCCACTCGTTGTCAGCCTTGATCGTTATGTCCTCTGCCTCGTTGACGGACTTCGTCATATCGACGTTGCTCTTTGCCGATTCTTCCTCGGTAACGACGATCCAGAAGTAATGGTACATATCGTACTGGTCGCCGCCCTTGAGGTAGCACTGCGTCTCGTCAGTGTCGTCAACGCCCGTGATGCTTCCCTGGCCGAACGTGAATCCTTCGGGTACGAATACGGAGATCTTACCCCACGTGTTGACTTCGCCCTTCATTTCTTCTTTCACCTCTTCGGTCTCTTTTCCGCCGTTATCCGTTCCGGCATCCTCGCCTTTTCCGCAGGCTGCGAGAGAAAGAACGAGCACGAGCATAAGTACGATCGCAAGAATCTTTTTCATGATTTTTCCTCCCAAATATATTTGTGCGTATCCGGTACGCAATTTAATTATATACCATCCCGCGCGGTATTTCAAGTTTTTCGCCAAAAATTCCACAAAAAGGAAAAGGCACGCGGTGCGTGCCTTATCTGTCGATGTAGTCGCAGGCTGCGAGAGCCGCAACGGCTCCGTCCGCAGCTGCGGTCGCGACCTGTCTGATCCGCTTCGTGCGGCAGTCGCCCGCGACGAAAATGCCGGGTTTTCCCGTCGTGCAGGTCTCGTCCGACACGGCGTATCCTCTGCCGTCGAGCGGAATGAGCTCCGCGAACGGCTCGTTCTGAGGGATCAGCCCGATCGCCACGAACAGTCCGTCGAGCGGGAGCTTTTCCGTCGTGCCGTCGCTCTCGCGGCGCGTGACGATGCCCGTGAACGTGTCTCCGTCGATGACGCTCTCGACGACGGTGCCGGTGATGACCTCAACGTTGTCTTTTGCGTTTATCTGCTCGCAGAGCTTCGCTTCGCCCGTGAGGAAGTCGAGGTTCTGGATGACGTACACCTTTGCGGCGAGCTCCGAGAGAAGCAGAGCCTCCTGAAGCGCCGAGTTCCCGCCGCCGACGACTCCGACCGTCATGTCGCGGTAGAACGCGCCGTCGCAGACCGCGCAGAAGGAGATGCCCTCTCCGATGAATTTTTCTTCGTTCGGCACGCCGAGGAGTCTGTGCTTTGCGCCCGTGGCAATGATGACCGCCGTCGCCTCGAATTCGGCGTATTCGGTCACTACGGTCTTCACTTCCCCGTCGCGGATCTCCGTCACGGTGTCGCTCTCGAAGTCGACTCCCTGAAAGATCGCCTGATCGACGAGCTTTTCGGCAAACTCGTTGCCGGACAGCTCCGTGAATCCGGGGATGTTCTCCACCTTCGGGGAGAAGGTGATCTGTCCGCCGAACGCGCCCTTTTCGATGACGAGCACGCTTTTTCCGGCTCTTCTTGCATATACGGCGGCGGTAAGCCCCGAGGGGCCACCGCCGACGATGATTATATCATATCTCATTTTCTTATGCGTTCAGGTATTTCTTGATGTCGGAAACGCCTGCGAACTTCCTGACCTCGCCGTTTTCGACGACGACGAGTGTCGGAGCCTGTCTGATGCCGAACTCGCGCGCCATCTCGGGGTTGTCGTTCGCGTAGACCTTCTCGAACACTACGCCTGCCTTATCGAGAGCGGCTGCCGCGATCTTGCAGTTCGGGCAGGTTGCCGTTGCGAAGAGGTAGACGGCGTCGCCGTCAGCCTTGCACTCGCAGGGCTCTTCTTCCTCTGCAGACTCGATCGGGCCGACGTGCGTGAGCTTTGACGCGCCGATGTCGTACGTCTTGCGGTCCTTGTATTCCTGCGTCTTGCCGTCGTTCCAGTTCTTGACCGGGCGGTAGTAGCCGGTGATGCGGCTGTAAACCTCGGTGACCTCGCCGCAGTGCGGGCAGACCTTCTGTTCGCCGGAGAGGTATCCGTGCGTTCTGCAGACGGAGTACGTCGGAGACATCGTGTAGTAGGGGAGTCTGTAATTCTCTGCGATCTTGCGCACGAGATTTGCGGCTGCCTGCCAGTCGGGGAGCTTCTCGCCGAGGAAGGCGTGGAAGACCGTGCCCGACGTGTAAAGCGTCTGGAGCTCGTCCTGAATGTCAAGTGCGGAGAAGATGTCCTCGGTGTAGCCTACGGGCAGATGCGAGGAGTTCGTGTAGTAAGGCGTGTCATCCTCGCTCTTTGCGGCGGTGATGATATCCGGATACTTTTCAGTGTCGTGCTTTGCAAGACGGAATGCCGTCGACTCGGCGGGAGTAGCCTCGAGGTTGTAGAGGTCGCCGTACATCTCCTGATAGTCGGAGAGCTTCTCTCTCATGTGGTTCAGGACCTCAGCCGTGAACTTCTGAGCCTTTTTGCCCGTGAGGTCTTCGCCGATCCACTTCGCATTGAGGCAGGCCTCGTTCATGCCGACGAGTCCGATCGTCGAGAAGTGGTTTGCAAACGTTCCGAGATAACGCTTCGTATACGGATAGAGTCCGTTTTCGAGGAGATTCGTGATGACGTTTCTCTTGATCTTCAGTGAGCGGGCAGCGATGTCCATGAGCTTATCGAGTCTCGTGTAGAAGTCCTTTTCGTCCTTCGCGAGGTAAGCGATACGCGGCATGTTGATCGTGACGACGCCGACGGAGCCCGTGGATTCACCGGAGCCGAAGAAGCCGCCGGATTTCTTGCGGAGCTCTCTGAGGTCGAGTCTGAGGCGGCAGCACATCGAACGTACGTCGTTCGGCTCCATGTCGGAGTTGATGTAGTTCGAGAAGTAAGGCGTGCCGTATTTAGCCGTCATTTCGAAGAGGAGTTTGTTGTTTTCCGTCTCGCTCCAGTCGAAGTTCTTCGTGATGGAGTACGTCGGGATCGGGTACTGGAAGCCTCTTCCGTTCGCGTCGCCCTCGATCATGATCTCGATGAACGCCTTGTTGACGAGGTCCATTTCAGCCTGGCAGTCCTTGTACTTGAAGTCGACTTCTTTGCCGCCGATGATGCAGTTCAGCTCTGCGAGGTCAGCGGGAACGGTCCAGTCGAGCGTGATGTTCGAGAACGGTGCCTGCGTGCCCCAGCGGGACGGTGTGTTGACGCCGTAGATGAACGACTGGATGCACTGCTTGACTTCTTTATAGGAAAGATTATCTATTTTTACGAAAGGAGCAAGGTATGTGTCGAACGAGGAGAACGCCTGCGCGCCTGCCCACTCGTTCTGCATGATGCCGAGGAAGTTGACCATCTGGTTGCAGAGGGTCGAAAGGTGAGATGCGGGCGCGGACGTGATCTTGCCCTCGACTCCGCCGAGGCCTTCCTGAATGAGCTGCTTCAGTGACCAGCCTGCGCAGTAGCCCGTGAGCATGGAGAGGTCGTGCAGATGGATGTCGGCGTTGCGGTGAGCGTTGCCGATCTCGTCGTCATAGACCTCGGAAAGCCAATAGTTTGCGGTGATCGCACCGGAGTTCGAGAGGATAAGTCCGCCGACGGAATACGAAACGGTGGAGTTCTCCTTGACTCTCCAGTCATTGATCTTCAGATAGTTGTCAACGATCTTCTTGTAGTCGAGAAGAGTCCCGCTGACGTTACGCATTTTCTCGTGCTGACGGCGGTAGAGGATGTAAGCCTTGGCGACTTCGCCGTAGCCCGCCTTGCCGAGCACGGACTCAACGCTGTCCTGGATCTTCTCGACGGTGATGAGGCCGTCTTCGACCTTCGGCTCGAAATCCGACATGACCTTGAGGACGAGGAAGTCGATGCCGTCGGGATGGTACTCCATCTCGCATGCGTCGAACGCCTTGATGATCGCGTTCTTGATCTTCGTCAGATTGAAGTCAACGACAGAACCGTTTCTTTTTACTACGCTGTACATTTTTTGCTCCTTTTGAACTATTTATGGTAAAATTTTAATAAAAAACACAAGATATATTGCCGTGCTCCATTAGTATAGCATATATCTTGTGTGTTTGTCAATATAAAAAATACAATATTTTGTGTTTTTTTAATCGGTTCCGCGCAAAGAGACTTTTTTAACGAAAGGTGCCGCCGCCTCGCGCATCGCCTCGAGAGTCTCTCTGTCGGGAGCGGACATCGGCTCGGTTCCGATGAGATCGCCGCTGTCGACGAACGGCTGGATATAGTATTCGGGCGCTCCCGCGATCCACCTTCCGATCGCGGCTGCGTCTTCGGGCGTGTGATGTTCAGCCGTGACGGTCGTGCGGAACTCGTACTCCACTCTGCCTTCGAGCAGGATGGAGACGCTCTTTTCGACGGCAGGCAGGATATCGCACGCTCCCGCCGTCAGTCCGTATTTTTCTTTTGAGTTTTTGACGTCCATCGCCACGCGGTCGACGAGCCCTTCGTCGATCAGCTCAAGGAGCTTTTCGGGGAACGAGCCGTTCGTATCGAGCTTGACCGGGAAGCCGAGAGCCTTCACCTTTGAGATGAACTCTTTTATGTCGCGCTGCAGCAGCGGCTCGCCGCCCGTGATGCAGACTCCGTCGAGCAGTCCCGTGCGTTTTTTGAGGAAGGAGAGCACCTCTTCCTCCGTATAGACCGCGTCGTCGGTGATCTTCGTGACGAGAGACGCATTGTGGCAGAACGGGCAGCGGAAATTGCACCCGCCCGTGAATATCGTGCACGCTACCCGTCCCGGGTAGTCGAGCAGCGTCATTTTCTGAAGTCCGTGAATGGTCATGACTATAATCCTTTCCCGCTTCTTTGAAAAGAAGCGGACAAGATACTTTTTCGGCTTCTTTGAAAAGAAGCCTTGCAAGAAACTTTAATAAAAAATACTTATTAAGCTTTTTG
>JAKSPW010000099.1 GCA_024404435.1 Clostridia bacterium
TCACGGAAGCATACGATGAGGAAGTCATCGACGCAGAAAAGAACGATACGAGAGTCGTTCTCCACTTCCATCCCGCGCTTGCTCCCTTCAAGGCAGCAGTTCTTCCTCTTTCCAAGAAGCTTTCCGAGAAAGCAGGAGAGCTCTATGACGAGCTGTCCGCAGAGTTCATGGTCGACTTTGACGACGCAGGCTCCATCGGCAAGAGATACAGAAGAGAAGACGAGATCGGCACACCGTTCTGCATCACCTACGACTTCGACACGGAGAACGACGGCTGCGTGACTATCCGTGACAGAGACACGATGGAGCAGGTCAGACTTCCGATCGGTGAGGTCAAGGCATACATTTCCGAAAAACTGAAATTCTGATCATTCAGAGGGAAAAATGACGTACACACTGAAAAACGACTTCGGCACCGCCGTATGCACCGACAACGGCGGACAGCTGATATCGTTTGTTAACGACGATACCGAATACGTTTGGAACGGAGACGCGAAGTACTGGGCTGACCATGCTCCGCATCTCTTTCCCGTCGTTTGCTCACCGCTGAACGGTCACGTGACCTATGACGACACCGAGTATCCGATGAAGAAGCACGGCATCGTCAGAGACGCCGCCTACCGCGCAGTCGAGCTCGGGCCCGACTTTGTGACTCTTGAAAACAAATGGTCTGAAAAGACTTTTGAGTCGTTCCCGTACAGATACGTCTTCCGTGTCACGCACACTCTGACCGAGACGGGCTTCACGACGGAATATACCGTGTCGGCTGAGGAAGACATGATCTTCAATGTCGGAGGTCATCCTGCCTTTGTGTGTCCTCATCCGGGCTCCGGCACGTTTGAAGACTATCAGATCCGCTTCCACAACGCAAAGGGAGCCGTGATGTCACTCACCGAAAACGTGTATATGGATCCGTCGATCCCGAAGCTCAAAAGGATCGACAAGGACGGAATACTTCCGCTGAAGTATTCGGACTTTGACAGAGACGCCATGATCGTCGAAAAGCTTAAAGTGAAAAAACTCGACCTCGTATCGGCCGTAAACGGTCACGGCATACGCTTTTCTTTCGACGGCTTTGATGCTCTCGGCATCTGGACACCGACGGGCAAGGAAGCACCTTTCGTCTGTCTTGAGCCGTGGTGCGGACTTCCCGCATCGGTTGACGAATCGGGAAAGGCAGAAGACAAAAAATACGCCGTCTCTCTCAAAGCGGGCGACGTGTTCAGAGTTTCGTACGGTATGTCGGTAATATGAAAATACGGCGCCGGCGGTTTTGCCGCCGACGCCTGTTGTATAACAGGAGAAACAATGGATCTTTGCAGCAGAGGAGAGGTCAAAAGGCTTCTTGACAAATACGGTCTTGCTCCGAAAAAGGCTTTCGGGCAGAACTTCCTCGTGAACCCGGGGATCCCGCAGATGATAGCGGAGAATTCGTATTCTTTCGCCGCTCTGAAGGGAAGAAACGTTCCACACGGAGTGCTTGAGATCGGCCCCGGAGTCGGCGCGCTCACCTGCCGTCTCGCCGAGCTTTACGATAAGGTCGTCGCCGTCGAGATCGACCGCGGGCTCATCCCGCTTCTCGGGGAATCTCTTGCGGAATACGACAATATCGAAATTGTCGAAGGCGACGTGATGGAGGTAGATGTTCCGTCATTTATTGGAGAAAAGTTCGGTGACATACTTGCCGCGGGCGGAACTGTCAGCGTCTGTGCAAACCTTCCGTATTATATCACCTCACCCGTGATCATGCGTCTGCTCGAAGCTTATCCCTTATCCGAAAAAGTGCCCTTTGAGGCGATAACGGTCATGATCCAGCTCGAGGTAGCCGACCGCTTTGCCTCAGAGGCGGGAGACTCCGACTACGGAGCGGTGACCGCATCGATCGCACTCAGAGCAGACGTCAGAAAGCTGTTTAACGTCTCCGCAGGAAACTTTCATCCCGCACCGAAGGTCTCGTCCGCCGTTATCGGTATCGTACCGCACGGAGGTCTTACGACTGTATACCCCGAGGTAAAAGACAGTGATCACACGGCAGAGGAGATCGGCTCCGAAGCACTTAAGCTCATATCTCTTGCATTCGGGCAGAGAAGGAAGACTTTTGTGAACGCGGCGTCGTCCGCTTATTCAAAAGAAGCACTGACAACAGCTCTCGATAAGGCGGGGCTCAGAGCGGACGTCCGCGGAGAAAAACTATCGCCCCGTGACTTCTGCCGACTTGCAGACTTGCTGCTCTGATGAAATTAGGCTCTTGACAAAAAAACGATCCGTGCTATAATGTAGACAACCGCATAAATATTTAAATATTTTGGAGGATCAATATGAAAAAACTTTCTGTTTTTCTCGCACTTGTCCTTTTGACGGCAGCACTTGTCTCATGCGCCGGCAGCGATCCCGCAGAATCAGCGTCCGTTACCGAAACCGAAGCGATCGAAGTAAAAGAAGCGATCTATTTCCCCGAAAAAGTAAAGAATCCAAATAATAATTCGGCTATGTTAGCTTATCATCCCGATAGTATTCCGGACATGTTTAACGATTCCGATGCCGTTGTCCTCTGTAAGGTCACGAAGTCTGACGATTCAAGAGATTATCCGAGCGGGACTGTAATTTCATTTGCAGACGCGGAAGTAATCGAGGTATACAAGGGCGACGTCGAGAAGGGCGGTATCATCGGTATTGACGAAACGGGAACACGTCATGATGACGGATGTGACTCTTCTATCGGCGGCGAACCTCTTCTCAGAAAAGATATGAAGGTCCTTTTGTTCCTGAAAGGTCCGTCGACCGAGGAACGCGGAGGAGAAGAGTCCTACGGTATTAAGGGCTGCTTCTTCGGAAAATTCTATCTTGATGAAAATAATATCGTATATCCCTCGTCGTATTTCTCGTCTCATGCATACAAGGTGCCGGGATATGAAGACGATTACGTTGACCTTGACAGCTTTGTAAAGCTGATGCAGAAATAAAAAATAACCGCTGTTCGAACGAACAGCGGTTTTTATTAGTTCTTTTTTATTCTCGACATCTGTCTCTGCGCCATGACGAGACCGTAATAGATCCCGCCTTTTTTCATCAGCTCTTCGTGTGAGCCGTATTCGGCAACGCTTCCGCGGTCGAGAACGAGTATCTTGTCCGCGTTTCGGAGTGTCGAAAGTCTGTGCGCGATCGCGAGCGTTGTTCTGTCACGCGTGAGCTTGTAAAGAACGTCCTGCACTTCTTTTTCGGTCTCTGTATCGAGTGCCGAGGTAGCCTCGTCGAGGATGAGTATCTTCGGGTTGCGGAGAAGTGCGCGTGCTATCGAGACTCTCTGTCTTTCGCCGCCCGATATCGTGAAGCCTCTCTCGCCTATCTTCGTGTCGTAGCCGTCGGGGAGCTTCACGATGAACTTGTGAGCTCCCGCGAGCTTTGCCGCCGCCATGACCTCTTCGGTCGTTGCGCTCGGCTTTGCGTAGCGTATATTGTCATACACGGAGCCGGAGAAGAGGAACGTATCCTGAAGCACGACACCGATCTGCGAACGGAGCGAGTGCTGATCTATGTCGCGCAGGTCGTGCCCGTCGATCTTTATCACGCCCGAATCGGGATCGTACATTCTCATGACGAGGTTGATGAAAGTCGATTTTCCGACGCCGGAGCGTCCGACGATACCGACCATCTCGCCTTTTTTGATAGTTGCCGAGACGTGCTTCAGAACGGGAGCCGCGGGGTCGTACGCGAAGGCAACGTCGTCGAATTCGATCTCACCGTCGATATCGAGATCAATTGCGTCTTCCTTGTCCGTAACGTCGCTTTCTTCATCGAGGATCTCAAATATCTTTGTTGCGGAAGTCGTCACTCTCGCAAGTATTCTCGGGATAGACGACATCCATCTGAGCGGTGTGTAAATAATGCTGACGTATGAGGAGAACTGCACCATCTCACCGATGGTCATCACGCCGTCGAGTATCTTGTTGCCGACGTAGTACATGAGGAAGAATTCACCGATGCTTGCGAGGAAGGAGAGCACCGGCATGATACCGCCGTTCAGCGTTTCCGTTTCGATCGTCACGTCGCGGTTGGCCCTCGTGGCTTCCGTGTGACGGTCGACTTCTTTTTTCTCCGTGCCGTAGGATTTGACGACTCTGATACCGGACAGTATATCGTGGAGCACGGTCGATGCCCTTGACTGTGCAAACCATGCTCTGATGTGGAATCTTCTCATAAAGTTTCCGACGATCCTGTTGGCACCGATGATGAGCGGAACAGGGCAGAGGATGAGGAGTGCTATTCTCCAGTCGTAGACGAACAGAAGGATCGAAACGACGATGAGAGTCACGAACATCTTGATCATGTAACCGAGGTCGTCGGAAAGGAAGCTGCTGATCGTCTCCGTGTCACTTGAAACCGTGTTTATAAGCACACCCGACGTTCTTGACGAGACTCTCGCGATGGAGAGTGACTCGACCTTGTCGAACGTCATCTGTCTGAGCCTTTGGATGAGTCCCGCGGAAGTGTTGATCATAAGGAGCTTGCGCAGGACCTGTATACCTCTCATGAGAATGTCAATGAGGAAGATGGAGAAGACGACTCCGACGAAGCCCGCTATGACCGGATTTGCCGCCTTCAGATAATCGTCGACCATGATCCTGTTCAGATAAGGCGGGATAAGCTCGACGCCGGAGCTTACGAAATAGAGCGTAATTGAAAATATTATCGTCCATTTCCACGGAGAAGCTATCTTCAGCATCCTCAGTATGAGGGATTTTTTATTTGAGCAAGAGTTGCATTTCGTTGTCCCGGGCAGGTACGGCATTCCGCAGATCGGGCAGGAATTGCCTATGACGTATTCCGTCGTTTCGTCCTTGAACGTGCCTCTGAGTGCGGAGTTGAGCTCGGCAAGCGCGGAAGTAAACGCTTTTCTGTGGGAGTTGTTGCCGCGCGAAAGGATCGCTTCACGTCCGTCCTTGAAAAGGACGTTGATGAATACGCAGCCGCTGCCTGAGAAAAGGGAAAATTCCTCAACGTCGGAAAGTTTTTCTTTCAGAACGATCTTCTCGTCTTCGACCGAAAAAACGTATTCTTCCGTCGCACCGGCAACGCCTTTTACGGGATTGTTGCAATTTACGCCGCTGTCTCTTGTCAGAGAGAAAGGGAAGATTATTCTTACTTCCTCTTCTGCGGCTGCACCTGCGCGCCGTGCCGCGCGGGTCAGGTCTTTTTTCTTCAACATTTTGATGCCTTTATCTTTTTCGATGTTTTTTTCGTGTCAGATGAGATATAATTCGATCAGTCTTCTCGTTGTCCTGTCGAGCTTTTCGACGGGATCGAGCACGTATCTGTTCTCATCGGAGTCGATCACGAGAATCTTGCCGTCTCTGCATTTATGTACGTTGTTGTAGGTGGCTTTGACGGTGAAAGTGATGTCTCCCGTGGCATCGGTCGCCTTCCACGTGGACGAGCCCCATCTTTCCTTGATGGATTTTACGCTCTTCAGCTCGCAGATGTAGTACTTTCTGTTTATCTCGTCTTTAATGATACCTGCTTCATCTCCGAAGACTCCGACGTCCTCGATGATGCCGATTTCGACGGAGTCTGGGTCAAGCACCGAAATAAGGCTGTACGGATTATCGAACGGGA